>CBFDBV010000123.1:0-11332 GCA_965603135.1 uncultured bacterium | reverse complement strand
CGTGAGCCCGCACCACCAGCACAGAAGCAGCCTCCACGTGCCACAGCTCCGCCAGGGCAGATGACAGGCCCCGATCGTCGCGGTCGGGGACGCCGACCACGAGCATCTCATAGAACTCCGCCTCGGCCGCAGCATCAGCCAGCGAGGCGGCGGGGATGGCGCTCACGTCGGCTCTGACCAGATCGCCCACTCGCGCTTCCAGCCCCTCTTCCGCCGCGGTGATCTCATCCTCGGCGGCATCCGGGGCGATGAGCGTGCCGGCAGTGAGTTCCGCCTGCCAGGCGTTCGCCAGGCGCGCAGCGGTCAAGAGTGTCAGGTCGCCGTGAATGCTGGCGTCCACGATGGCGAGTATGCTGGATGCGGGGACGGGGCCCTGCTCGCGCAGGACCAGCACGTGCGCCCTCAGGTACTTGTCGAGGGCGGCGACCAGGGCCATCGGGTCGGAGCCATCGGCCGTTGGCTCCGGCCAGCCAAGCACCACCAGGGCGGCGCGAGAGGCCTCGGCGGCGGTCATCAGACCGTAGAAGACGGAGGCGGCCGCCGGGACGTGGGAGGTCACTCGCGCGCCGGAGGAGGGGATCGCGGCCGCGGCCCTCTCCAGGGCGTCACTGCGCTCGTGAATCGTCTGATAGTAGCTGGTCAGCACGTCGTCGTTGACCTCGTCTTCGCGGTCCACCACGAAGACGTTGACGGCCAGGATGTCGCCCCTGCTGGGGCCGACCATAGCGCCGGCGATCTGGAGCCGCGCGCGCTCGCGGGCGGGATTGCCCACCGCCACCACGGCCGCGGGAAGCTCGTCAGGGGGCGCGCCCCAGCGCTCGACCTGCTCCAGGGCGCGCTCGAGGATGCCGCGGCGCAGGAAGTACGGCCAGGCGCCGCGCAGCTCGGTCCGCCTCCGGCCCCACAGGTAGTAATGCCCGATGGCGACGACCATCACGGCAGCCCCCAGTGCGATGCTCACAGGCCCCATGAAAAAGGCCACGGCGAGACTGCCCACGGCGCCGAGCACCGGAATGATGGGGAACAGGGGGACGCGATAGACGGGCCGGTAGGCGGGCATACGAGCGCCGCGCAGTATGATGCACGCGACGCTGATGAGGCCGTAGAGGATGAGGTGCAGGAAGCCGGAGACCTCGGCCAGGATCTCGATGCGGCCCACCATAATCACGGCCAGCGTCGCCAGCCCGGTGGCAACGATGGCGCGATGGGGCACGCGGAAGCGCGGGTGGATCCCGTTGAGCCAGTCCCAGATGAGACCGTCCCGGCCCATAGCAAAGCTGACGCGAGAGGCGGCCATGATGCTGGCATTCGCGGAGCTGACGGTGGCCGCCACAGCCCCCAGCAGGATCGCGCCGCGGCCCCAGGCTCCCATCAGGTCTGCCGCCAGATCGGCTACGATAGTCGAGCCGCCCAGCTCCTGGTAGGGCCGCAATGACACACAGATCAGGATCATGACACAGTAGAGGACGGTTACGCCGATGACGGAGCCGAGCACCGCGCGCGGCAGATTCCTGCCCGGCTCCCGTATCTCTTCGGCCATCGAGGCGATCTCGCCGAAGCCACAGTAGCTCACGAACAGCGTCGCGGTGCCGGCGATGACCGCGCCCAGTCCAAAGGGCATAAAGTTGCCCTGAAGCAGCCGGAGGTCGGTGCTGGGGACCCCGCGCAGGATGAAAAGCCCGAGGACGGCGACCAGCACGGCCACGATGAGGTTTTGAGCTTGGCCCGCGGCGCGCGAGCCGGTGAGGTTCACGATGATGAGCAGCACCGTCATAACCACGCCCAGCAGCGTGACGGGCAGATGCAGGAGCGTGGCGACGTATGCCCCGAAGCCGACCATGTAGAACGCGGAGGCAAAGATGAGGCCGAAGGAGCTTCCCCAGCCGATGATAGCGCCCCAGAGCGGCCCCAGCGCGCGCGAGATGAAGTAGTACCCCCCGCCGGACTTCGGCATACCCGTGGCGACCTCGGCGACGCTCATCGCGTTGAAGAGGGCGATGACGCCGCCCAGGAGGAAGGAGAGGACGGCCGCGGGGCCCGCCTTGGCGATGATGATGCCCGGGAGCACGAAGATGCCGGCGCCGATCATAGTGCCGATGCCGATGGTCAGGGCCTCCATCAGCCCCAGGCCCTGCGCCAGTTCGACCTCGACGACCTCGCCGACCAGGGCGTCGTCGGAGGCTTCCGGCAAAGACGCGTCCGTGGGCTTGTGTTCCTCAGACATAGCGGCCGACGCTTCCCGTTTCGACGGACTGAAGCTCATGCCTTCGGCTCAACCTGGGTAGTGAGTGTCCTCTGCCGCTACCGATACCTCAGCTTGCAGGCCAGGTCCCTGGGAAGCTCCGGGAGTGAGAGCGCCAGCCGCCCGCCGCGCACCTCGGCGGCCTCGGTGCCGAGCCTCTCGCCGGTCATCGGGTCCCACCGCTCCAGCTCGACCGGCCCATCGCGCAGGCCCTCGAGGACCACCCGCACATCCCTGGCGGGAACGGTCCTGACAGTCCCCAGGATCGCCTCCGGGCTCCAGCTCTGATTGTGCAGCCACAGATGAGCGCCCCTGCTGTGCCGCAGGCCGACCACCATCACCGACGGCGTCCGCTCCCGGGTCGCGTAGCCTTCAAGGCGATACTGCACCGTCATCCGATCTCTGCCCAGGTTCTCGAGGCGGACCTCGTGCTGGCCGGGCGTAACGTCCACCGCAAGCTCCCGGTTGTAGGTGACGGCCAGGTTGCCGTCAGGGCCCGGCTGGCGGACCTCCCACTTCTCGCCCCTGCCCTGCTCGCAGAGCAGATCCTCCTCCAGCGCTGTCTCGCCGTCCACGGTGATGCGGATGGGATTCGAGCCGCGCCCGACTACCTCGATCACGTGAGCCATGAACCTGCCTGCCTGCGGGAAGTCCAGGACGAAGGTCGGCGGCTGGCGCAGGTCAGCGTGGTACTGCGTGCCCCAGACGATGCCGTTCAGCCCCTCCGGCGGGTCAATGCTGCCGTCGTCCTTCACGACGTAGCGGGGATGGGGGGACTTCTCCCATCGCTGCGGCGGCGCAAGTACCACATCCTGCGGCTCGCGCAGAGGGCCGCCAGGCCCTACCGTTACCTCGGCCAGCTCAAGAGAGCGCAACTGCTTGTGCGTCCTCGGGAGGTCGGAGACGAACGCTGCCAGCCGACCGAAGTCATCCCACAAGTCCAGCTCATCCACGTAACCCTTGACGTACCAGTCGAGGGCTGCCCCCGCCGCGAGGGAGAGCGCCGAGGACCAGTGCCCAAGGTGGGCCACCAGCCCCTCGGGGTCGCTCGCGTAGCTGAACTCGCCGGACCGGATCAGGCGCCCCAGGATTCCGAACTCGCCGACGAGGAACGGCTTGCCGTAAGTGACCGCGCCGTGCTGGGCCGTCTCGTGGACCTCGCCGGTATTGACGCGGCTGTAGTCGTGCACCTGCGCGATGTCAAGCTCGGGGACCTGCCAGAGCCGGCAGTTGGCCTCCGGGTCGCGCTCGCCCATAGGGCTGGTGGTAACGAGGCGCTGGTGAGGGTCGACTCGCTTGAACTCACGCGCCATCTCCTGGTGCCAGGCGATGATCGCGTCAGCGTGGTGAGCCTCATCAAGGATGACCTCATTGAAGAACTCCCAGGCCGCCAGCGCCGGGCTGGCTCCCCAGCGCGCGACGCAGTAACTGATCTTGCGCTTCACCAGCTCGCGCGCGGTCTCGTCGGTCCAGAACTCGATGGCGGTCTGGCACGGGCCGCCGTTCTCCCTCAGGTAGGCATTGTATCGCCGCCGGCCGGGCTTGGTGGAGGCGTTCACGTTCGCGTTGGCGTTCTCGATGCACAACATAATCTGGACGCCGTGGTGCTCGCAGACCTCGAAGAGCCGGTCAATGTCCCAACAGGCGCGCTGATTGAAGCGCCCGGCGCCGAGATACCCGCTCGCCACGTCCGCCGCGTTGTCAATCGCGAACCACCACGAGTCCATGCGCAGCCGAATGAAGTTGCCACCGCCCTGGGCCAGCCGTTCGATCTGGCCGGCGCAGCGGTCCGCGCGGTCCGGCGGGAGGGGCTTGCCGAGGTCCGTCCGCTCGAAGACATTGATGCCCAGCGGGCAGAAGGCCTCGCCGGACTCCCACTCAAGGGCCAAGGGATTGCTCCCCGAGACTCTGACGAGGCCGCGCCAGCCGCGAGCGGCGACATCTATCACGAGGGGCTGGGCGGCAAGGTCGCCGGTCCGGTCTTTGACCGTGAGCCTGACCTCGTGCCTGCCCGGCTCGGTCGGTAGCAGGCGCACGCGCCACTCGTGCGCGCCGCCGTGCACCTGGTCGTCATCGCCCTCGCGCTCACGCTCAAAGGGCACGTAGTAGAAGGCCGGGATTGCGTACGAGCGCGACGGGGTCTTGACGGACGCAGTGACCTCCATCTCCCCCGGGTCAAAGGGGTCATCGTAGGTGCAGCCAAGGTCCGCGCGAAGCTCGCAGGTTGACCCGACCGCTGGCTGCGCGGTGAGGCATTCGACCGCACGGATCGCCAGTTTCTCTTCGTGAGCAAGCGAGAGCCGCTCAGCCATCGCTTCGCGGGCCTCAGCCAGGAAATCCGCCACGTCATCCAGCGAATCCCTGGCGCGGGTGAACACGAGGGCGCCGCGCCAGGAAGCGCCCGCCTGGGCCGGAAGCTCGATCCTGAGGCGGTAGGCATCGTGCGGCTCGCGGCGCCAGTCCTGGAAGGACCAGGTCGCGCCCTCGGCGCTGGCTTGAAGCGCGATCAGGCCCGCCGGTCCCAGCAGCTCCAGCCCCTCGAAGGGTTCGACGAGCGTCCCGCCCGCGCCCCGTTCGCCGAACGGCGCTCCGCTCGGCAGGCCCTCCGTTTCCGCGCGCCAAGCTCCGCCCTCAAGTAGCGCTGCCGGAAGCTCCAGTGAGTAGTAGAAGTCGGTCGCCGTCCCCGGGTCCACAATCTCGCAGTTGATGGCGAGGTGCAGCTTGTCGTCGGCGACCCAGGTCTCGCGCGCGAGCTTCAGTCTCCCGTCCAGCGCGCAGCGAGTGCCCGTGCGATCGTCGGCGAGGCGCTCCGCCTGCGGCGCGGCGTCCTCTGCCCCGCCCTGGTAGACGGTCTGCCAGCCCGCCGAGCGGTCAACAAGCTGCACCAGCTCCAGGACGATGAAAGGCTTCCCCTCGAGCTGCACCTGCAAGCCCCTGGGCGTCTCTTGCCAGGCCCAGGGACCGGCGGTCAGCGCCAGGCGTCCGGCGTCATCCGCGAGACCTGCGCACACACCCCCACAGAGCAACACAATGACGGCAACGGCGCTCCGCGGGGCAGACAGGTTCAGCATTGCCCCATCCTTCCTGGGCAGCCCTGGCCCGGATTCGTCGCGAGCGCTTCGCTTCCCTTACCCGGCATCCAGGGGATGTGTCTTGCGCGACCGTTCCGTGCCGAGTTCGGGATCGTACTCAACGACCTGCTCCTCAGCCCTCGCCGCGGCGCCATCCTGGTAGTAGGTGCGACGGATGGTCATTCTGCCCGCCGGGCAGTCGTCGCTCACCAGCACGCTCACGAGGCGCTGGTCGTCACACCATACCTCGGCTCCCGCCGCGAATCCCTCGTCGCCGGCCGGCGGTCGGATCGTGTACCCGCGTTCCTCGCGCCGGATGGCGAGGTAGCCCTCGTCCGTGACGCCGACCTCGAACGCCACCCGGTCCTCGAAGTCTCTCTGAGCGCTGTACTCGCCACGGTGGTACGTAACCGCTGGCTCGTCACAAGCGCTGGGCTGACACCGACACTCGCCGGTCAGCGTCCCGTCGGCGGCGATGTAGAAGTGGGTGGCCTGCCGAATCCGCCAGCCGGGCGGAACAACCAGGAACACGTGCAGATGCGGCGGATAGTCACTGTGACCGTAGGCCCTATCTCCGGCCATGCGCCGGGGGAAGGTGGTCTCGTAGCCGATGACATGCGCGACGCCCTCGAAGGCCTCTCCCGCCAAGTCGCCGATCCGGAGGTCCTGGAACACCTCCAGCGCGGCGAACATGAGGTTGCCCTCAGCCCGAACGGCTGCCTCGCTCCAGGGGGCATCTCGGTGCGGGCCGGAACGTCGCGCCCTGGGCTTGTGCATGTAGGTCAAGCGGCAGCCCGGCACGTCGGTCCAGGCCGCGTGCATGGCGTAGGCGGCGCGAGTGTCATCAACGAGCTGCAACTCCGCCCCACCCTCAAACGCGTCGAACTCGACCGGCGTGTGCCCCACCAGCACCCGCTTCACCGTCGCGCCCGGCCAGCTTATGCGCACCCGTGGGAGCTGCTCAGACTCGTGTGGCGCGATGATGTCGAAGTACGCTTCGGTCGGGTTGTCGCCGAAGTACTCCTCGCTCACCCGGCAGCCTCGCGCATCGCCGACGAATGACACCTCAAGGGGCGTGTCGAGCAGTCCCTGGTCCGACTTGATGACCCGCACGGGGATCAGGCGTACCCTCTCGTCCCCACCCGACGGCGAGGCACCGAGAAGAGCGCCCGCAAGAGCGCCAATGCACGTAATCCTGAGCACCGCTATCGCCTCCTTGTCACAATCGCTCGAAGCCCGAGGCTTCAGCCCGGCCTATTCACGAACGGCAGCGGGAGTGGCGCGCCTTCGCCAAGGCTTCCGCCGTCGCCAAGGCTTCCCCCTTCGCTGAAGCTATGGGGGACGAGATGGTGGATGAAACGGCGGACAAGCCGGCCCCTCCGTGGTCTGGCCTTGTCGGTGTAATCTTCGTCGCTGACTGCTAGCCGACCTCTGCCCCAAAGACCGCCCACGGTTGACTCCTGCCCCGCCTGGGGGTCTATAATGGCGACAGTGAGGGGGACAGGTGACTGTCCCCGAAATGCGAGATGCGTTGCAGAGGAGAGAAACATGCTCAAGATAGCCATCGTCGGGATCGGCGGTATCGGCAATACGCACGCCAGATGCTATCAGGAGAACAAGCAAGCGCGGGTGGTGGCCGTCTGTGACATGATGAGGGAGCGCGCCGACGCGGCGGCCGAAGCCTATGACGCCGAGCCCTTCTCCAGCATCAAGGAGATGCTGGAGAGCGGCATCAGCATTGATGCGGCCAGTATGTGCACCAAGGGGGAGGAGAACGGCGGCGACCACTATGAGCCGACGATGGAGCTGCTCGAGGCCGGCATCCCCACGCTGGGCGAGAAGCCGATCTCGAATAAGATCCCCGAGGCGCGGAAGATGGTGGCCCTCGCCAGGGAGAAGAACATCCCCTACGCGATCAACCTGAACCATCGCTTTACGCCCAGCGCCGTCCGCGCAAAGCAATGGCTCGACAAGGGCCGCCTGGGCGAGCTGAACATCGTGAATATGACGATGTGGATCAACAACCGGGCCGAGAGCAGCCCGCACTTCCACATCCGCGCCCTGCACCCGCACTCGCTGGACGTGATGCGCTACTTCGCAGGCGACTACGACAAGGTCCAGGCCTTCTTCAGGAAGGGCGAGGGGCGCACGATCTGGTCGAACCTCCAGGCCAACCTGCTCTTCAAGAGCGGCGTCGTCGGTCACCTGACCGGCAGCTACGACGCCGGCGGCAGCTACGGACTGGAGACGCTCGAACTCGTCGGCTCCAAGGGGCGCGTCGTCATCAACGAGGCCTGCGAGAAGCTCTGGTTCTATCCGCGCGACTCGAACCAGGTGGAATGCTATGAGCATCTCGGCGGTATGAACGCGTTCGCCGATACCTTCGCCTCGCGCATCGGCGCGTGGGTGGACGATCTGCGCAAGGGAACCCGGGCCGATGAAGTTGACGGGAAGGCCGAGGACGCCCTCAAGGTCCAACTGGTCATTGAGGCCTGCATCAAGTCGTGGGAGACGAGCAAGGTTATCGAGGTCCCGGAGGCGTAGGTAACGGCCGGGATCAGACATCAGACATCGGACTTCAGACATCAGACATCAGACTTCAGACTGACGACCTGCGCGTCGTATGCCGTTGGTCTGTGGTCTGTAATCGGAAGTCGGACTACAGGGAGTGCTTCAGATGATCAAGCTGGGCGCGAACACGGTGTTGTTCGGTGAGCATGACTTTCGCACTGCCATGCAGCACATCAAGTGGGCGGGATACGACGCGGCCGAGATATCGGCGCTGCCGGGGATGGCCAACCACCTGCCGCTGGACACCTGGAGGCAGGCCGCTCCTGAGATCAAGGCGCTCGTGGAGGACCTGGAGCTGCCGCTGACGGCGATGGAGGTGGGCGCGAGTGCCGAGGAGAGACTGCTGCCCGCCTTCGAGGCGGGGGCCGAGATCGGCATTCCCGTTGTGAACATCGGGCCCCAAGGGCACGAGCAGGACAACCCCGACGACATGGCTCGCCTCATTGACCACCTGAACGCCATGGCAGCGAAGGCCGAGCCATTCGGCGTGACGCTGTGTATGAAGGCGCATGTGAGGACGGCGATGCACAGCACGCCGACGACGCTGGCGGTAATGGAGGGCGTCTCCTCGCCCGCCTTCGGCATAGATATGGACCCCAGCCACATTCACCGCGCCGGCGAGGTGCCCAAGGAAGCGCTCCGACAGGTCATCTCCCGCGTCAAGCACGTGCACATCCGCGACTGCGCCGGCCCCGGGCCGAGCCCGGGCGACCCCGAGATGCAGGCCTGCGGGCGGGGCGAGGTGGACCTGATGGGGTACTGCAAGGTCCTTGTCGAGGCCGGCTACGACGGCCCTGTGGATCTGGAGATCATCGGCGCGAAGGACTACGAGTTGGGCCGCCAGGCCATCATCGCGGCGGAGAGCTACGGCTATCTTAACGCCTGCCTGAAGGCCTGCGGCGGCAGATAGAGCCGCAACAGCGACGCTGGCTGCCGAGGAGAAGGGAGCCGGGAATGGCTCTAGGTGTCGGTATCATCGGGTTCGCGCACGGGCATGTGGCTTCGTATTGCGCGCAGTGGCGCGCAGACACCTCGTTGGGCCTGGAGGTACTGGCGGGTTGGGACCACGACGCCGAACGCCTGGCGGGGGCCGTAACTCAGCACGAGATACAGGCGAGCCGGGAGCTGGCGGATCTGCTCGGGCGCGAGGACCTGCGCGCGGTCATCATCGCCGCCGAAACGTCTATGCACGCGGACCTCGTCGAGAGGGCGGCAGCCGCAGGCAAGACGATCGTTCTGCAGAAGCCCGCGGCCCTCACCTTGCCGGAGGCCGACCGGATCGTGGCGGCCGTGCAGCGCCACAGCGTCCCCTTCACCATGGCGTGGCAGATGCGCGTGGACCCGCAGAACCTGAAGATGAAGGAGCTGGTCGAGACCGGCCAACTGGGGGAGGTCTTCATGGTACGCCGTCGGCACGGCCTGGGCCTGGGTCTGAACCGGGCCTTTGAGGACTCGTGGCATGTTGACCCGTCCCTCAACCGGGACATCTGGGCGGACGACGCCGCCCACGCGATTGACTTCATCCACTGGCTCCTGGGCGTGCCCGAAACGGTAACAGCCGAGATCGAATCCCTGCATAATCCGAAGATCCCGATGGACAACGGCGTCGCCGTGTTCCGCTACCCGGAGGGGCCGCTGGCCGAGGTGTGCTGTTCGTTCACGAATCCGGCCGGGGAGAATACTACCGAGATCGTCGCCGAACGAGGCTCCATCATTCAGAACTACGGCGACGGGCCGAGCTGCAATGTGCCGCGCCCCGAAGGTGCATGCGGCCTGAAATGGTACTCGACCGAGACCGGGGAGTGGACCTACAGCGACCTCCCAACTCCCGACGGACACGGTGAGCGCATCGGGGGGCTGGCCGGTCCGCTGGCCGATTTCGTCCATGGGCGGCGGCCGCCGATCGCCACCGCCGAAGAAGGGCGCACGTCACTGCGGATGTTGCTGGCCTGCTACGTCTCGGCGCGCGAGGGGAGACGCGTTCGTCTCGACGACGAGGCCATCGCCGCAGTCTGACCCCCAGACGCCACCGATTCCCTGCCGTCGGGTCCACCTCGTGGAAGCCGGAGCTGGTCGCAGGAAGGCTCAGACGGAACGACAGCAGTCCACCCGAACAGCGAAGGGGTCTTGCCATGCCCACGCGCGCGACCGCGAAAAAGGACAGGCCGAACATCCTCCTGATAGCCATCGATTCGCTCCTGTCCACGCACATGAGCTGCTACGGGTACCACCGCCACACGACGCCGCACATTGACCGCTTCGCCGAGGCCGGCACGATCTTCGAGAACAACTTCTGCCCGCACGTGCCGACCACCTCGGGATACGCCTCGATGCTGATCGGGCGCGACTGCTTCGGGACCGAGTGCGTCGCGCTGCGCCACGGCGGCCCGCTGACCGACAAGGTCAAGACGCTCCCCGAGATCCTGCGCAGGCTGGGCTACGAGACGAGCTGCGTGGGCTTCACGGGCAACCCCGCCTCGCGCGGCTTCAATAACTACCTCAACTACGAGGGCTGGGGCGCGCGGGAGGACGGGCGCAGCCCGAAGGCCCAGAGTCTGAACAAGGTGGCGATCCCCGAGCTGGAGCGCCTGGCGGGATCAGATGGGCCCTTCTTCCTGATGCTGCGCCACATGGACCCGCACTCGCCCTACCTGCCGCCCGAACCCTATGAGCGGATGTTCTATCACGGGGACGAATGTGACCCGAAGAACAAGTCAATGGAGCCCGTGTTCGCGTTCAAGCCGTTCTGCGACTACTTCGCCACCTGGATGCCCCCGGGCATCACGGACAAGGACTACGTGATCGCGCAATACGACGGTGCCGTGGCCTACATGGACGCCTGCATCAAGAACATCTTCACCGCCCTCGAGAGCCTGGGCATCCTCGACGACACCATCGTCGTGATCAACGCCGACCACGGCGAGACGCTCTACGATCACGAGTGCTGGTTCGACCATCATGGCATCTACGACGTGACGCTGCGAGTGCCGCTCATCATCCGCTACCCGAAGGAGGTCCCCGCCGGCCTGCGCGTGAAGGGCTACACGCAGCACAAGGACCTGGTGCCGACGCTGCTGGAGCTTGCCGAGGTCAATACGAGGCGGAAGTTCGACGGGCAGTCGCTGATGCAACTTGTGCGCGGGGAGAAGGCGAGCTTCGAGCCCGAGTTCTACCTGACCGAGTGCACGTGGATGCGCAAGCACGGCTGGCGGACGCCGCAGTGGAAGCTGATCGTGGCGCTGGAGCCGGACTTCCACTTCAAGCCGCCGGTCGAGCTGTACAACCTGGTGGAGGACCCCGACGAGAATCACAACCTGGCTGATGAGCTGCCGGAGGTCGTTGAGCTGCTGCGAGGGCGGATGGAGGCGTTCATCGAGCGGCGCGAGAGGGAAGAGGGCATCACCAACCCGATGCTGACGCAGACGGCCTGGCACGGCCACCCCGAGAT
>CBFDBV010000122.1:0-11418 GCA_965603135.1 uncultured bacterium | reverse complement strand
ATCAGGGCCGCCGACCTGCACCACCAGGAGCACGTGTGTATGCTCTTTGACATCGGCACCAACGGTGAGGTCGTGATCGGCAACCGCGAACACATAATGACCGCCTCGTGCGCCGCCGGCGGCGCTTACGAGGGCGCTCAGGTCGGCAGCGGCGTTGGAGCCATCGAGGGCGCCATCTCCAACATCAGCATCACCGACGGGGTCGTGGAGTACAGCACGATCGGCGGGGCTGAGCCGGTCGGCGTCTGCGGCTCGGGGCTGATTGACCTGCTCGCCGAGCTGCTCAAAGCCGGCATTATGACCGACAAGGCCCGCCTCGCGGAGGACTTCCAGGTGGCCGACGGGATCAGCCTCGGTCAGGAGGACGTTTACGCACTCATCACCGCCAAGGCCGGGCTGCGGCTGGACCAGGACCTGCTGGTGAAGTACTACGGCGTCACGCTCGACGAAGTCGAGAGCATCTATCTCGCCGGGGCCTTCGGGAATTACATCAATGTCGAGAGCGCGGTGGCCATCGGTCTGCTGCCACCGGCGCCGGAGAAGGTGGTCAAGATGGGCAACGGCTCGCTGGCCGGCGCCCGCTTGATGCTGCTGTCGCAGGCGATCCGCAAGGAATCGGAGGCCGTGGCGCGCAGCATCGAGCACATCAAGCCCAACGAGCACGAGCCGGACTTCGTCTACATGGTTGCCGAGAAGATGTACTTCTGATGCGCGTGGACGGAGAGCGTGTGAAGAGGGAGTGCACCGCGCAGGGCCTCGATTTCGCTGCGGCCCCCCAGGGGTTGTTGAGCTTCATCAAGCCGGATGCCCACGGCGACGACAGGGAGGAGTAGAGAGCGATGCCCGCCAGATCGGCCGAGGAGATGGCACAGCGGGCCTACGACCTGGGCTTCCGATACGAGGGGGAGTACCACCACTGCGCACAGAGCGTCATCGCCGCAGTGCAGGAGGCGCTGGAGATACCCGATGATGGCGTCCTGCGCGCTGCTACCGGGCTTGCGGGCGGAGCCGGGCTGAGCGGCGAGGGGAGTTGCGGGGGCTTCGCGGGCGGCGCGATGCTCTTCGGCCAGCGCTTCGGCCGCGGGCGCGACCAGCTCGACGACCGGGATGCCGACGACAAGGCGTACGAGCTGACGCACGAGCTGTACGAGCGCTTCATCGAGGAGTACGGCTCCTGCGTGTGTCGAGGGGTGCAAGCGGCCATCTTCGGCCGCTCTTTCGATCTCCTCAGCGCTCAAGACAAGGAGGCGTTCGACGCAGCCGGCGCGCACGACGACAAGTGCACGGCGGTCGTAGGCACTGCGGCACGCTGGATTGCGGAAATCATCCTTCGTGAAGAAGGGAACACAGCAGACAGGTAGAATGGTGCGCGGCAACGCGCCCGGACACACGGTCCTAAGATCGGGGACAGTCATCCCGCTTGGGCGGGATGACTGTCCCCCCTGCTCGATTGAGCCACAAGGAGGCCAAGTTGATGAAGACAGCGGATGTAGTAGTGATCGGCGGCAGTGCGGCGGGGCTCACGGCTGCCATCACGGCCAGGAGGCACTACCCCGACAAGAGCACCACGATCGTGCGCAAGGAGGAGCAGGTTCTCATCCCATGCGGGATACCGTACATCTTCGGCACCGTTGGTAGCCCTGAGAACAACCTGATGCCGGATGCGGCGCTGGACACGCACGGCATTGACCTGCTCGTGGATGAGGTCAGCGCGATTGATCGTGATGGTAAGACCCTCTCGACGACGGGCGGAGAGCAGATCAGCTACGACAAGCTTGTGATCGCGACCGGTTCGCTGCCGATCATGCCGCCGGTGCCGGGCTTCGAGAAGCAGAACGTCTTCGCGGTGTACAAGGACATCGCGCTGCTCAGAGAGATCCAGAGCGCGCTCGTGGGTTGCTCCGACCTGGTGGTGGTAGGCGGAGGCTTCATTGGCGTTGAGTTCGCTGATGAGTGCAACAAGACGGGAGACGTCAATGTCACGATCGTCGAGATGCTCCCTCGCTGCTTGATGCTCGCCTACGATGATGAGTTCTGCCAGGAGGCCGAGAAGCTACTCAACGGCCGGGGTGTGAGTACCCTCACGGGCACCAAGGTGGCGGAAGTACTCGGCGATGGTCAGGTTGAGGGCGTGCAACTGGAGGGCGGTGAGGTGCTCAAAGCTGATGCGGTCATCCTCGGGATCGGCGCGACGGCCAACGTGGAGCTGGCCAAGAACGCCGGCCTGCCGCTTGGCCCTACCGGCGGCATGGTCGTGGACCGTGGAATGCGCACCTCGGACGACGACATCTTCGCGTGCGGCGACTGCGCGGAGAAGGTGTCCTTCTTTGGCGGGCGGCCCTGTCCGCTCAAGCTCGCCTCCATCGCTACGTCCGAGGCCCGCATCGCCGGCGCGAACCTGTTCGGCACCCGGCGCGAGAACATCGGGACCGTCGGCGTCTGGTCCACCTGCATCGGCGAGACCGCCTTCGCCACCGCCGGTCTCACCGAGAGCCTCGCGACGGAGCGGGGCTACTGCGTGGCTGTCGGCGAGGCGGCAGCGCCCAACCGTCATCCCGGCGGCATGCCCGGCATGGCCGAGATGCGCGTCAAGCTGGTCTTTGAGTGTCGCTCGGGGGTGCTGCTCGGCGGGCAGATCATGGGGGACACGGCCGCCGGCGAGCTGATAAATGCCATCAGCGCCTGCGTGCAGCGCAGGATGACAGCCGAAGACATAGCCGTGTTCCAGAACGGGACCCATCCGGCATTGACGGCCTCACCCATCGCGTACCAGTTCGTCAACGCAGCGGAAGCCGCGATTGCGGCAATGCGCTGATCCGCCGCTGCAGGGAGAAGCAAAGGAGACAGACAATGCCCAAGGTGCTAGTAGTGGATGACGATCCCGATTTCCAGGAAGTACATCGCGTTGTCCTCGAGAGCCGGGGGTTCGAGGTGAGCGCCGCTTACACCGCCGAGGAGGGCCTTGAGAAGATCAGGGACGAAGAGCCGGACCTGGTGATTCTGGACGTGATGCTGCCGGATGGCTACGAAGGGTTCGAGGTGGCGCGGCAGGTGCGCGAGGAACTCGGCCTGCGTGACCTCCCCATCCTGATCCTGACCTCCATCCACGCGCGGAAGCAGGTCTCCTACCGGTTTGCCCCTGATGACGACTGGATACCGGTGGACGTGTTCCTGGATAAGCCCGTCGAGCCGGAGATGCTGGTCAACAAGGTCGTCGAGATGCTGGGGGAGGGACCGCGCGCGGACGAGGGGAAGGTGGACTACCTCTGAGTCCGGGATGCGCGAAGAGCGCGCCCGCCGAGCTTCCGCAATGTCGCAGGGAGTATGAGCAGATGACGCGCCAGGTCATGGCCCAGGTCGCTCTCTATCCGCTTCGCACTGCTCACCTCGGCCCTGCCATCGAGGCCTTCGCGGCCGAGTTGGAGCGAGCCGGGCTTTCAGTCGAGGTAGGAGCGATGAGCACCGTTGTGTGCGGCGACGCCGACGAGGTGTTCGCTGCCCTGGCGCGGGCCTTCTCCGCGGCCTCGGCCGACCATGAGGTGGTTATGCAGGTCACGGTCTCCAACGCCTGCCCCCAGCAGCCCTCGGGTGGGGCCGGTTGACACCCTCTGCCGAACACGACCGCAATTCGATGGGACCGATGAGCTTGCCTGGTACCGAGGAGAGAATCGGTCGCGGCATCTACGCCTTCCTCGAGGACTATGTGCTGGTGATGCTTGACGAGGCACAAGCCACGCCTGAGCAGATGATAGCCACGATTCGCGAGCGAAGTGCCAGCAACAATGACTATCGCGACGGCAGCGCGCTGGAGATATCGGCGCGGCAGATGAACTGCGTGCTGCGTCGGCTGCAAAGGGAGAGCTGCGTTAGGACCGCGCGCGAGCCAGACCTGTATCGCGTTACCACCAAGGGCAAGCGCCAACTCGAGCGCGCGGAGGGCCTCAAGCAGCAGACCGGCGTTGACAAGAACGAGGCGGCGGACAAACTGATCTCGCTGCTCGGACCGCCACCGCCGCCCAAGAAGGTCCTGGACGTGGGAACCGGCGAAGGGTACCTGGCGTTGAAGCTGGCGGAGGCGGGCTTCGAGGTCATGGCGATTGACAGCGAGGAGTTCGATTACTCTAAGGACAGTATCAAGCGAGCAATGGAAGCGGCCCGCGAGAGGCAGTGCGCCGTCGAGTTCCGCCGTTCCGATGTGAGGCGCCTGCGCAGGCGCAATGCCTTCGACTATGTCGTCGCCAGCCAGGCGGTGCATTGTATGCAAGACACGGCTGCGTCCCTGAAGGCGATATATGGGCTGCTCGAACCCGCGGGCAAGTTCGTGTGTCTCGACCTTGCGGTCGGGCTGTTGGGGTTCCTCCACCATGGATTCCATTCGTTCCTTGCGCTCAGCGTGGAGGAATGGCGCCAGCAGCTCAAGCAGTGCGGCTTCGAGCGCGTGCGCATCCACGACCTCGATGACTTCTGCATCGTGCAGGCCAGCAAGCCTGCCTGAGGGGAAGTTCAGCTATGCCGATCTACGAGTACAGGTGCAGGGAGTGCGGCCACGTGTACGAGGCACTGCAGAGGAACTCCCGCGAAGCCGCGCCTTCGTGCCCGGAGTGCGGGACCGAAGAGGCGCGGCGGCTGCTCTCCGCCGCGCGCGCACACGTGGGTAAGTCGAGTGAGTCCGGCCTAATCACGTGCTGCGGTCGCGATACCCCCTGCGGAGCCCCGCCCTGCGCCGACGGCATCTGCTCCCGCAACTGAAGGTCCCACCGGTGGAGATCACGGACTGTGCGTCTTGACAAAGGCTGGCTGCGGTGGCTTGACGGCTGCCTCATACTCATCCCCCTGCTGGTCGTGGGCGCGATGTATCTCAGTCACGCGCGCCCCGGCGCGCCGACCCTCACGGTCTGGTCGTGCGGCGGCAACTACCACAGCCTGGTTGAGTTCTGCGAGCGGTTCGAGAAGCTGCATCACTGCCGCGTGCGATACACGGCAGCCCCGATCCAGTACCTGCTCGAGAACGTGGCCTTCGGGGGCGGGAAGCCGGACCTGATGGTCGGCCGCGCCGGCCCGGGCTGGGCGGCCCTCAAGAAGCTCGGCAAGCTCGCCGAGGGCCCGGACTTCTTCGGCGCGGACCCGTTCGTCATCATCACCCCGCCGGGCAATCCCGCCAACATCCGCGACCTGCGTGACCTGGGGCGGCCGGGAGTGCGCGTCGCCTACTCCCCCGATGCCATGCGCCCCAAGGGCAAGTGCCCGTCGCATCTGATGGGCATGGTCGCGGCCAAGTTCTTTCCGGGCCTGGAAGAGCGCTGGGAGAACAACCCGGTTGTGAGAGCGCGGTGTGGCCGGGACCTGCCACTGCCCATCGTCGAGGGCCGGGCCGATGCCGCGATCGTGGCGCACTCGATGACCGCGTATCCCGCAGTGAGCGGCGGTGGGCTGGAGATCGTGCCCATTGAGCAGAAGCACCTGGACGCAATGAGGGTCTGCCGGGCGGTCATCGGGCAATGCGTAGGGGTTCTCAGCGACGCGCCACGGCCCTCTCTTGCCCGCAAGTTCCGCGATGAGATGCTGGGCGAACCGGGCCGCGAGGTCTTCGAGCGGTGCGGTTACATCCATATAAGCTCGCCGGCGGTTGAGCGCTACCGGCCATTCCTGAAGATCGCGGTGCCCAAGCGCATGCCGCCGTGGCAGGTGAGCCTGGGAGACAGACTCGCTGAAGTCGGCATACCGCGGGAGGCGATCAGGCGTTACATGAAGCTGATTCACACCTTCGGCCCCAACGAGTACGAGGCCTATGCCCGCTACCGCGTCGGTGAGTTGCTTGCGGCCGCGGGCAACACGTCGGCGGCCGCAGACCAGTGGCGGCGGCTCGTTCGGGACTTCCCGCGATTGAGGCGTCACGAATACGGCAGCCCCGTGTTCGCCGTGGTCTCCGGTGGGCCGAAGGTCGAAGCGAAGCCCGAGCAATACTACGTGGACCAGGCGAGAGAGGCGCTAGGCGCCCTTGGCAGGCTGGAAGCTGGCCCCACGGAGCCCTGTGAGGCGATGCTAGCCGAGGCTCGCACTGACCCGCCAGCCGTGGTCGACGGGGACCCTCCCAAGAACGGCAAGCGCGAGTTCGCCCTGGCCGAGGACCTGTTCCTGACCGGCGACTACGAGTTCGCGACGCGCGACTACCTGAAGGTCCTGACGCTGTGCTATCCGAGCAGCTACCGGGCCGATGCGAGCTTCAAGGTCGGTATGTGCGATCACCTGCGCCTGCACAATGATCTCGCCATCGAGCAGTGGCGGTGGACCATCGAGCAGTTCCCGGAGACGGGGGCGGCCGCGCGGGCCGCCTCCGCCCTGGAGCAGTTGGAGGACGCGAACCAGCGCGGGACCGAAGACACCTGCCCGGTGAATATGCCGCCCTGGGAGCCGGCATATGACACCTGGCCCGAGCGCGGCATGAGCTACGGGATGGCGCTCTACGAGCACCGGCTCCCGCTCTTCGCCCTCAAGGAGATGTTCAAGCTCATCCATGACGTGTACAAGCCGAAGCCGCCGAAGCCTGAGGCCCGCTACCGCGCCGGTGTCTGTGCCTGGGAGGCGGGACACCCGCGCGCCGCGGTCCTGCAATGGCGTCTGTGCGGGCGTGACTATGCGGAGACCTCATGGGCGAAGAAGAGCGCGAAGGCTATTGACCGAATATGCGGCTGGCCGGGGCTGTCACCGGAGGATAGGGAAGAGGTGGCGGCGGCAGTGACAGCGGCGCTGCCGCAGATATCGAACCGCAACAAGCCGTCCTGTTGGCAGCGCCTCAGCCTGGGCGAGGAGTTCCTGCAGGTGGGGATCCTCGACGAGGGCCAGGCCGCGCTGGAGTACCTGAAGGCGCTGACTGTTACGCGGGCCTCGAAGGGCGAGTACGATGAGAGGGTCGTGCCGATTGCCGAGAAGAAGCTGGAGGAGGCGCTATGCAGCGGATAACTATCTGGCGCCGCCTCACGCAAGTCGGCTTCTTGTTCCTGACGGGAGAGTGGCTCGCCATCGGCTGGCTGCGCTGCCCGTTCGGCGTGCCCTTCGTCTCCTGTCAATCGTGCCCGCTGACCGATTGCCCGGGCCGCTACCTTCAGCTTCCCGTCCTGGGGCTCATAGCTCTCTCGGCGCTGGGCCTGGGCCGCGCCTTCTGCGGATGGGTTTGCCCGATGGGCTTTCTGATGGACGCGCTTGGCAAGGTCCCCAAGCTGCGCGCCACCGTCTCCGCGCGCTTCACCCGGCTTGACCGCTGGCTCAAGCCTCTCAAGTACCTGGCGCTTGCGGCCGCTATCTACCTCATCTTCACGCTCAACGTGACCACTGAGCGCCCTTACGACTACGTGGTGCGGAGCGCCTCGGTGTTCAACGTTGAGGCGATCTCCATCGCGCAATCGCTGGGCGTCGGAGCCTACCGGACCCGCATGTGGATCCTCATCGGTGCCCTGGCCGTGGGCCTCGTTATCACGCGCGCGTGGTGCCGTTACCTCTGCCCGCTGGGCGCTCTGCTGGGCCTGTTCAACAAGTTCAGCCTCTTCAAGATCGGCCGCGAGCGCGAGGACCTGCCGCACTGTGGCAAGTACCCGCGCGACTGCATCCAGCACACTATGCCCGGCACCACGGACTGCACCATCTGTGGCGAGTGCATCCAGGCGTGCCCGAGGAACATCTTGGGCCTCAGATCGCGCTACCAAGAGACGGGGGACAGTCATCCCGCCCAGGCGGGATGACTGTCCCCATTTGCCCGCCTCATCCACCGACGGCCACCGTGTTATTGACCTCGGTTATCTCCTTCACCGCATCGGCGGGGTCCACGACCACCCGCGATCCAGCGGCCGGCGTACCCGCGAGCTTGAGGGTCACCTGGGCGGTCCTGGGCTTGAGGTCCACGGGCGCCTCCAGCGCGGGCACCTCCGCCTCCCCGAGGCCCTTGCCAGCCGCATCCTGCACCTGCACCTTCGTCGCAGGCGCGGGTGCAGCGCCGATGTTGTGCACGATCACCGTCACGCCGCCCTCGGCTTCGGAGACGTCGTCGGGCCCGATCGCGAGGTCGGCCCGCGTCGTAACGTCATCCAGCTCCTCGAGCAGCGTCAGCTCCAGCACGACGGTCTTCGCTGGCGGTGCCGCGAACTCGACCGCGTCATAACGTGCAAGCTCGTGCTCCCCTTTGCTGAGGACTTGGTCCACCTCATCGTCGCCGTCCTTGTCCACGCCGACGGTGACGCTGTATCTGCCGTGGGGCAAGCGCCAGGCCCGCATCTTCATCTCGCGCGGCTCGTCGGCGAAGCTGTAGACCAGCGCCTTCAGATGCTCGGGCGTGGCATCCAGCACCAGGGCCGCGAAGTCGGTCCCTCCGCCCTCCCAGCTCACCCAGTGCCCGGGCACGTGGCTCTTGCCCGAGGTCCAGCCGCCCAGGTACACGCGCGCCAGCAGTGTCTGACCGGGAACGGGCACGCGGTCGGTGTACGGCTCGCCCTCGGTCAGGAGCCAGCGGTTCCGCTCCTGCTGCCGCACGCACTCCTTCAGCTCCTCCACCAGCCACTTCTTGTCACGGGTCACCTGCCACGCCTCGTAGAGTTGGGTTTCGTTCTGACTGGGGCGCCAGGTGCCGTCGAGGGAGTAACGGGTGGTGAGCCCGATTTCCTTGATGGCGCTGCCGGCCGTGCGCGCTCGGAGGGCGAGCGTATGCTCGCCTGCGGCGAGTTGGTAGCTTCGCGCGCTGGTGACCGCAACCCACTCGTCGGCCATCCCGCGTGCTCGGAGGCGGTCATCGGCGCCGCCGTCAACGGTCACGAAGAAGGTCATCGCCAGCTCGCCCTCCTCGGTCGGGTCGGTCCGGCCCAGCAGCGCGCAGACCCCGTAGCGACCGCCCTCGGGGACGTTCAGCGTGTACGTGGCCGCGCCTCCTGCCTCGGCCGCTGCGCTGCCGATCGCCTCGCCATCCCTGACCGCCTTGAAGGGCTTCTCAAGGGCTGTCGGGTTGCCGGCCGGCACAGTGAAGCGCTTCTCCGGCCCAGGGGGCGGAGGCACGATTTGCTCGGTGAAGACCGTGAGCGCAGTCTCGGCTCTGGCAATCTTATCCTCATCCGAAGCTTCCCAGAGCTGTACCACGCGTGCCCACGGGTCGGCGTTTGTCAAGGCAAAGGCCCCGCGTATGAAGTAGCGGATGATGTAGGCGCCTGCGCCGCCGCGATACAGAGAGCCACGCTTCTGCAGGATAGGGTTGCTCGGGTATGGGGCGTAGGGGTTGATCTCCGAGTTGCGGAAGAGGATCTCCTTGGGGATAGTGCCCTCCGCCTTGCCCTTGTCGGTTGAGAGGCAGCCGAGGGCCCACGCCTCGGCCTCCTCAAGGAAGATGCGCTCGATCTCCGGGCTGCGGGTGTACCAGACCAGATGGCCGGTCCCGACCATGGACAGTGGGCAGTAGGGCTGGTCGATGTCGAAGGGCGGCTCGTCCCAGATCTTGTCGGCGGTGAACATATATGACTTGAACTGCCGCCTGCCGACCTCGTTGATGGCGGTCCAGAAGTCAAGGTACTGGCTCATCACCATCATGCGCTCGACGTGCTTGGGGTTGCCGTAGTCCACGATGGTCAGTTGCGGCTGGGTGCAGCTCTGGTCCTCGGCGGCGTGCTCGACATCCCGCGAGCCTACCGTGTAGCCCTTGCCACCGCTCATTCGCCAGGCGACCTCGGCCAGGAGCCGGAGGCCCTCCTTGACCCGCTCGTCGCCGGTCATCAGGTAGTGCGACGGCCAGTTGCACGAGAACTCCCCGTCATCGTTGATGTGCCCGGCGAGCTGCCCGTCCGCCTGCTGCCGGTTGTCCAGCCACCAGGTGATGATGTCGTGCCGGTTGCGCAGCGCGAGCCGCGCCCAGACCGCCCACTCCGGAGCCTCGGCCGGCCCCGGGCGCGTCAGCTCTACGTCTGTCTTGCGAAAGGCGATGCGGTTGAAGATCAACGTCGCGGGCCTGTTGTCCGGGTCAAGCTCGAGCACGCGCGCGACGTACTGCCCCAGGTACATCCGCTTGTAGTCGCGGCCACCGTACGCGTGGGCCTCGCTGGCACTGCTGTACATCCGCCGCAGCAGTCTCTCCAGCCGCACGACGTACTCCGGGTGCGCCTGCTCGGGCGGGACGAGGTACGCGGTCACCTGCGAGCCAGTCACGTCAAGCCGCATGTCTTCCTTGGCGCGCAGCGTCAGCCAGATCGGTTCCCCCTCGGCAAACAGCGTGTCCGGGATGTCGAACGTCGTGGTGAGCGTCCTCTCGCCTTCGCCGATCTGCGTGAGCATCCGAGAGATGTTGGCGTACTGCCGGGGATGCGCCCACTCGGCGCGCGCCTGGGCAAGGACCTGCGGCCCGCGGTCATGCGCCGTCGCGTGGCGTATGTCCAGGTCCAGCTCCGCCGCCTGCTTCAGGCATATCTCCAGCATGTTCTCGGGCTCGTCGCTGGCGACCGACACCTTCAGGCTGACCGCGGACACGCCGTAGGCGCCATCTGCCGGTGCGGCCAGCAGGTTGGCGTAACGCATCCGGGGCAGGGGCACTGCGACTGTGGGAGAAGCGGGGACAGCCATCCCGCCCGGGCGGGATGACTGTCCCCATTTCCCCAGGTAGACGCTCCGGTCTTCCTCCCGCCCGTAGGCAAGCTCCAGGTGCTCACCCATCGCCTCGGGGGCCTCTCCCGTGACCAGGCTCATCGTGACCGGCTGGCCCGGCGGCGAGGCTGCGCCCTCGTTCAATGCGAAGACCTGGAGCTCGCTGACGTAGACGTTCGCATCGTCCGGGATATTGATGCGGAACTTGCTGACCTCCAGTGGATCGAACCTCTCGGAGGTCAGGAGTGACTCCTGGGCGGTCGTCTTCAGAAAGACCCTCCCGTCGGTCGGCGCGAGCGAGGCGAACTCCGCTTCGCCCAGGTTCTGCATAGGCCTCATAGCGTGGACGAGGGCGTAGTTGAGCGCATAGGCCCTGCCCAGCTCGATGACCAGGTCATGGCCCCTGGAGGCGACGCTGGTGTCGAGCAGCCCATCCATCGGGACCAGCGAGCCCGGCGGAACGCGCAGCAGCGCATCGGTCCAGACGTCGGCAAGGTCCGGGACGGTGACGGTCACCCCGTTGAGGTCGGGGGTCTTCTCCCAGGCCGGCCAGTCGGGGGCTTTGACCTGCTCGACGGTCAGATCATCGTAGTAGAACCACTCGCTTCCGTTGAACAGGGCACGCAGGGTGAGGTTCATGGTTGCGGCGCTGTCCGGCGCGCGCACGATGGTCTCCCAGTAGGTGTATTCGTCGGCGGTCACGCCCTCGAAGAGGGCCGCCTCGACGGATGCTCGGCCCCCGTCGGCGGTGATGAAGTAGATCTTTATCTTCGGGACCTCGGTGCCCTGCGGGTCCACGCGCCTGATGTAGCC
>CBFDBV010000121.1:0-11459 GCA_965603135.1 uncultured bacterium | reverse complement strand
GAGGTGTTCTTCGCGCTGATGGACGAGCTGATCGAGGTGTTCGAGCCGAAGTACTTCCACATCGGGCACGATGAGGCGACCTTCGATGACATCGGGACCTGCCCGCGGTGCAAGGACAAGGCCCCGGCCGACCTGTTCGCCGGCGATGTCACCAAGCTGCACGACTACCTGGCAGAGAAGGGCATCACCACGCTGATGTGGGGGGATATGTTCCTGCCCACGCATAACGGGCTGAAGTACGACACCGTGCAGAGCACGGACAAGGTGCCCAAGGACATCATCATCTGCGACTGGCATTACTCGCCGACGCACGACAATGACGCGTCGCTCCAGTACTTCCAGGATCACGGGTTCCGGGCGGTGGGCAGCCCGTGGTACGAGGCGCTCAATGTCTGGAACTGGGGCCGGCAGGTCAAGGAGCATGGCGTGCTGGGGTACCTGGGGACCACGTGGTCGGGGGTGAGGAACGGCTTCGACCGGGTGCCGCACATGGGGATGGCGTGGGTCGTCGGCGCGGAGAACTGCTGGTCGGTGGAGAAGCCGACGATTGATCAGGTGAGCTACCAGCCGGTGCCGATGTTCAACCGGCTGTGGCAGCTCGGCCAGGCCGCGACGCCGAAGAGCTTCAAGCTGGCGGACCTGGCGCCGTTCTGCAATGAGGGCACCGTAGATAGCGAGCGGAGAGACGGTTGGATGGGACTGGGGCCGGAGTACGACCTGCGCAGCCTGCCGAAGGGGCAGGCGTGGATCGGCGGCACGCCCTTCGCTCTCGTTGACCCGGCCAGGAACGCGGGGAACTCGTGCGTGATGGTGGCCGATGAAACCACGCACCCGGAGCTGTACCCGGAGTCAGTCTGGGAGATTCCGATCGGGCAGCAGGCGAGCGCGCTCCGGTTCCTGCACACGTGCAGCGTGCCGAAGAGGCGGGTGCGGGCGCTGTATGACCGCAACCGCGAGAAGCCGACGCGCATCGGGTGGTACACCATCAGCTTCGCCGACGGTAGCGAGGTCAAGGCGGACTTGACCTACGAGGCGAACATGACGGACTGGAACTCGCAGAAGGGCCCGGTGCAGGCGGTGGACCTGTGGCAGGGGCCCACGCAGGCAGGCGCGATGGCGACGCTGGCGGTGTGGGAGTGGCGGAACCCGAGCCCGGAGCTGGAGGTCGCCAGCGTGAGTCTCAGCTCGGCGATGAGCGCGGCGAGGCCGGTGCTGCTGGGGATCACGGTGGTGCCGTGAAACGGCGGGCAAAGGGCAAAGGGGAACGGCGAACGGCGCGGAGGCGTGGGAGGCTGTCCCGCACACACGCCGTCCATCGCGTAGGTCGGGCTTTCCAGCCCGACTCGCTTGATCCTTGCGCCAACGGCCCAAGAGTCGGGCTGGAAAGCCCGACCTACGGACGACATCCTTTCGCGGTCACTCAACGCAACAGGAGTTCGGAGAGACAGCCAGATCAGGCAACGGAGGAGGAAGATGCAAGGAGTCATCGGCTTGCGGAGTACGCTGGCTGCGGCAGGCGTTGTGTTTGCAGTTGTGCGTCTGTCAGCCTGGGGAGCTGAGGCAGATGTGCTTGAGACCCAGGACAACTTGCGCCTGGTGGTTTATGCTGAGACCGGTGAGACGGCGGCGCGGGCTCCGGAGCAAGGGTGGACGCCTATCACCTGGGAGGGGTTGATGATGGCTCAGAAACCGGAGGAAGGAGAGCAGGTGAGCCGGGCACCAGCGCCGGTGGTGAGCGTGACCGAGTTCGGGGCCAGGGGGGACGGGGTGTCCGACGATCAGCCCGCGATACAGAAGGCCATCGACACCGTCGAAGCGGCCGGTGGGGGGACCGTCATCCTCCCGCCGAGCGAGCAGCCGTACGTGGTGGGAGCAAGCGTCACCATCCGGGGGAGCCAGGTGAAGCTGCTCGGCTACGGCGCGACAGTGAAGCTGGCCGACCACGCGGGCGACGGGCGCGTCGTGGACGTGATGCAGGTCGTGGGCAGGGCCGAGGCTCCGGTGGAGGACGTGGTGATAGCCGGGCTCACGGTTGATGGCAACTACTGGGCGCAGAGCGAGGCGCACAATCCGCGCTGCCTGGACTGCGCGCACGCGCTGAGGGCGTTGGTCAGGGACTGTCAGTTCACGCGAGGGTTCGTCACTATGACCTTCGGCAAGGGCTGCCATCAGTGCACGGCGCTGAACTGCACCGCGACCCGGTGGCACAACGACGGCTTCAGCGCCAGCGGCGACGGGGTCTCGGGCGGCTGCACCGGCATCAGCTTCATCAACTGCCACGCGCGCGAGTCGCCCAACGACAACGACGGCGGCCTGCCCGGCAGGCGCGACGGGGCCTGGGAGATCGAGGACGGCGCGCAGGACGTCTGGCTGGTCAACTGCTCGGTGGAGCGCGCCGGTGGGAGCGCCTTCACCGTGCGCAATCACACCAGCTACGCCGAAGAGGTGACTGAGAGCATCAACTTCGTGAACTGCTGGGTCAGCGAGGTGCGGGGCGCTGCATGGGGCGTGTCCAGCCGCACCGAGGCGAATGTGACGCGGCGCATTCGGCTGCTCAACTGCCGGGCCGACAGGCCGGTGAAGCTGGTGAGCGGCGTGGCGGAGGTCGCCATCTCGGGCGAGTTCATGGGCGGGCTGCTGCTGGGCAGTCCGAAGAGCGGGCCTCCCCTGCGCGAGGTCGAGATAGGCAACGTGCGCACGAACTACCTCTCGCTCTTCGCCCACGAGGTGAGGGTGGCGAACCTGGCGGTGCAGGCGGATGGGCCGCGGGGGATCGAGCTTCACGACGGATGCTCTGACGTAGAGATGGTACACTGCACGGTGACGGGCGCGAGCGAGGCAGGCATCGCCTGCGCGAATGTCCCGGCCTTCATCGCGAACAGCATCCTGTGGGGGAACGCGGCAGCGCTGGCCGTGGAAGGGCCCGAGGAGCCGACGCTGTCTCACTGCTGCGTGGAAGGCGGTCTGCCGGAGGGCTGTCGGGACGGTGGTGGCAACATCACGGAGGATCCGCTGTTGGCGGGTGCAGGAAGCGGCGACCTGCGCCTGCGCGAGGGCAGCCCGTGTGCAGGTGCGGGACTGCCGCTGTCCGAACTCAGCCTGAGGCTGCGCGCGATGGCCGGACGGGACCTCGAAGGCAGGCCGCGCCCGGAGCCGCCGGGGTCGCCGCCCGAGCTGGGCGCGTGGGAGAGCGGGGTGTAGCCGCGGACGGCGTCGTGTGGTCAGTCACGGACGGCTGCGCCGACCGGGGTCAACCGGTAGACGCTCAGCTCGGGAGTGAAGAGGACCTCCTGAAGGGCGGGCCACTGAGCCAGGACTTCGCGCTGGTCGGGGTCGGCAACCAGCAGCTCGCAGCCTGACTGAGCGAGTATGCGTTGGCGCTGGGGGGCGGTCGTCGCCGGCGCGCATAGCCTGCGCCAGCGGGCGAACTTCGCCTCGAAGTCCACGGTCATGGCCCAGTGTCCCAGGTAGACGCGGCGCTGGGCGTAGCGGGCAAGGTAGTTCCCCACGTAGGGCCCCGTCATCACGCAGACCTCCTCGTCAGTGTGCTGCCTGATCCACCGTGACGCGGTCATCCAGTCTTTCGGGATGGTGGGCGCCTTCGCGCGCATCGTGTTCGCCAGGAGCACGAGGTTGGTGGGCAGCAGAAGCGCAACGAGCAGGGCAATGCAGAGCACCGACGCCCCGCGGACGCTCAGGCGCGCCCAGCGGCGCGTGAGGGCGGGAACGCCCCAGCGAGAGATGGCCACCGCCGCCAGCATCGCCAGGGGCAGGTGGAGGCCCTCGACAAGGCGGCGCTCGAAGGGGATCGTGGGGTAGGAGTACAGCAACAGCAGACCCACGAGGGCCCAGATGATGAGCAACCAGCCGCCGGCGGTGAGCTTGCCTTTCTTCGCCAGCGATACGGCACCGGCCACGGCGAGCGGGAGAACGATGCCGAAGCCGAGCAAGTAGTCGAGGGGAGGCGGGGATAGCACGGCTGTGCGCGCCCAGGACTGAGGCCCGGGGTTGGTGGCGGACTGCCATGCCAACAGGATTGCGGGCGGGACAACTCCGAGCAGAGCCGCCAGGTTCGTCCAGGTGCCGCGCCAGGCCTCAGGTCGGGCGAGGCGGCATACCAGGTAGTGGAACACCAGAACCGGGCCGAAGACCACCGCGGCGTAAGGATGGGTGTGCGCCAGCAGCGCAAAGCAGAGCGCGGCCGCAAAGAGGCGGGACCACCGCGGGCGCGCGTAGGCGTCGAGCAGAAGGCAGATGATAGCCGCGATCAGTAGCAGCGACAACGCGAAGTGTGGCAATAGCAAGAGCGAGTGATAGGCCCACAACTCGGGCATCCAGTCGGCTGATGTGAGCACCGGCTCAGCGCAGAGGCGGTTGAGCGCGGCCACGAACCCTCCTGCACCCGCACCGATCCCCACGATCACCGTGGCGTACACGCACTCCCTCTCCGTCTTGAGAAACCGTTGGGCGAGGCGATAGACCAGGAGCAGATAGAAGAAGCCAGCCGCGAGGCGGAGCAAGTGATACAGGTAGGCAAGGGGCACAGGGATGACGCGCCCCAGCAAGCCCAGCGCCAGCCAGGGCAGACTCGGCAGTAAAGGCGGCTGGCGCTCGGTGGTCATCAGGTTGTGCGCGAGCAGCCTGCCGTCGCGAACCTGTTCGGCCCACATAAGGTAGCTGTTCTGATCGTAGAGGTTCTCCAGGACCCAGGTAAACACGCGGTCCCCGGGCGCCCTGGCGGCATGATAGGCGTACGGAACGCAGGTGGAGAGCATCACGGCGGCGCTGAAGGCGATCACCCAACGTGGCAGTCGCGTGCGTCCATCGCGTCCGTCCGTGGGCGCGTGGCTACTCATCTGCGACCTCGTAGATGGCGGCCTTGTGCCCGCGCCAGGCCTGACGCCAACCTCGGCCAAGGTGCGGCCGAGCGGCGCTGTCGGGGCCGACCCAGAGGTAGTCTGCTCGGAAGGGGAGATGCTGCGGCGAAGGGACGCGCCAGGCATCCTTCCACGCCTCAGAGAGAATGCGGCGGTCCCGGTCGGTGAGCCGGTAGTCGCGGCGACTGAAATGAAGCGTCCAGTGGTAGCAGATCCAGTCAGGCCCGGTCATCGGCCCGGTCTGTCTGCGCGGGGCCTCGATGCGTGCGAGCATTTCCTGCTGACTGAGCCCGAGCGTCGCGCACGAGTGAGCGTAGCGCTGGAGGATCTCCCTGTCCGGCGACGGCGTGACCACGGCGAAGGGCAAGTAGAGGTTGCAGCCGGTGTAGACGGGCACCAGGCCGATGAAGTCGAAGTCCAGGCCCACGACCACGGCATCGCGCGGAGCGTTGTCGGCCAGCCAGGTCAGCCCCCCGGCGCGGTCGCCCTCCAGGAGGTGAGCCGGCGCCGCCTCAATCGCCCACCTGCACTGCCGGTTGGCAGCGTAGACAACCGCAAGCAGGGCAAGCGCCGCCCACGCCCACGTCGGAACTCGCCAGCGCCGGCTCAGGAGCGCCTCGAGCAGGACAGGTGTGCACAGGGCCATCCAGGGCATCCAGTACCGCCAGATCCAGTGCCAGTCCTGAAGGCGCAGGCCGGAGAGGTCCGAGGCCAGCGCGCACACCAGCGGCGCTATCAGGAAGGCAGCGACCAGAGGGTACTCGCGGCGGCCCCTGGGATAGAGCAGGAGCAACAACGCCGTAACGGCGAGCCGATGGCCTTCGCGGCGCCAGGCAACCGGCGTCCAGCCCGCGCCGAGGCGGACCATGTCGCTTGCGCCTCCAGCTCGCGCGTCCAGCATCAGCGCCACGGGCACCAGGGCCCCGATCGCCAGTGCGATGCCGCCCGCGCCGAGCGTGTGCTTCGCCGCGCTCCTCTCGCCGGCGGCCAGCAGCCACGCAGCCAGGATTGCGAGCGCACAGAGCAGGTACGGCCATGCGTAGGCGTAGGTGTAGGAGAGCAAGCCGGCAACCACGCCGGCGAGGATCGTCCAGCGGGCGGTGCGCAGGAGCAGGGCCCGCTGCAACAGCAGCACCGTCATCAGCACGAGCAGGTAGCTGAACTGCGGGACGAAGGTGCGGGAGAACTCCAGCGGCGTGGGATCGTGCAGAGCGAGAAGCGGGCCGGCCAGCGCCGCGAGCGGCGAGCGCAAGAGCTGCACGGGAAGCACGGTCAACTCGGGACTCAGGACCACAAGCAGCCCTGAAAGCGCCGCCACCGGCCGCGAGGCGCGGAAGTTGCGGGCGATAAGGTAGGCGCAGATGACCGCCAGAGCGGGGAAGATGAGGTCGGCCAGGACGAATGCCCAGGGCACGCTGCGCCCAAGCAGCCAGCCGAGGCCTGCCAGCAGGGAGCTGGGCAGGAGGGCCGGGAGCGCGCGGGACCAGTTGGCCTTGTGCTCGAAGCCGTGGGGATCGCCCGAAAGGGGGTGGCCCCCGAGGGTTTCCTCCACGCGGGGGGCATAGGCAATCGTCTCGTCGAAGATAACACCCGAGGCGCCGAGGACGCTGAAGGGGGTGTACCGTGCGCCGTCGGCAGCGATCATCACCAGGTGGGGCAGGCCGCAGATCACGGCAGCGGCCGCGGCGGCCAGCACTGGCAAGAGGTAAGCGTTCTTGCCGGGCCGCGGCGTCACAGGCCCGCTCACGTGGCGCATAGCTCTCAGGAGCCCTGCGAATAGCTGGGCAAATATGGGTTCTCCCAGCAGCCGGCCGGCCAGATGGTGTCGGACTTGCAGTACTGGAGCACTTGCTGGCCGGGCTCGACGCGGATGCGCGTGAGCATGGGCGTCTGGTACGGCCGGCGCTTGTCAGTCATGCTCGTGCCTCCTTGAGTGCTGCTTAACTTGGCGCGATCTCATGATCCTGCCCTGCTGGCTGCCCGGAGTGATCCCCTCGACGGTATGCGTACACTTATACTCATGAGCCGCGTCGCTGTCAACTGCCCCCGCGCAGTGCGCGGCGGGCAGCAGCTACGCCCGCAGGCCGAAATGCTCGAGGATGAACCTCTCCATCGTGGCGTGAATCACCTCGAAGTGGGGGCCGCTATTGAAGAAACCGTGGGGCTGCCCCTCGACCAGGATCAGCTCCGCCTGACGGCCGGCCTGCTTCATGCTGTCGGCAAAGCGGACCGACTGCTCGTGCGGGACAGTTGTGTCGCCGGTGCCGTGGGCCAGCAGACAGGGCGGGGTCTGAGGGCCGACGAACTCGGCGGGCGACGCCTGGTGGTAAGCCTGCGGTATCTCGTCAAGTGTGCCGCCCATGAACTCAGCGACCGCGGGATGGAGGGGCTCGCTGGCGACGAAGAAGACCATGTCGGTGACGGGGTTGAGGAGCACGCCGAGCTGCACGTCGCTGCGCTGATCGGGATGCCCGCCCACGCCCTCCAACTCCTCGATGCCGGCAGTGGTCACGACCATCGCCGCCAGGTGCCCACCGGCTGAGCCGCCGGCGACGCCGATGCGGTTGGGGTCAAGGTTCAACTCCTGCGCGGTGGCGCGCATCCAGCGCACCGCGCACTTGACGTCATGGACGGCGGCGGGGTAGATGGCCTCGCCGGAGAGCCGGTACTCGCAACAGGCGCCGAGGACTCCCTTCGCCGCCAGCAGGGCCGCTTGGCGATAGAACTGCGAGCGAGTGCCCGCGCGCCAGCCGCCACCGTGAATGAACAGCATGCCGGGGCGAGGGTCGCTGCCGCGCTCCGGCGGCACAAACAGGTCGGCTCTGAGTTCGCGGCCGCCACCGGTGCCGAAGGTCACATCGCGGCGGACCTGCACGCCCTCGGGGAGCGTGAAAGGCGGATCCCAGCCAGGGCGCTCAGCACGGAAGATCGCGGCGAAGTCGTCAGTCATTCATCGGCACCTCCCTGGTCATAATGCGGCACAGGCTTCCTTGACTGCGGGCCGGATGGGGCCCCTCCATTACGCGACGGAATTCCGCAACTAAGCACTAGGTGCCGAGCTTGTTCAGGCCGGCATCCAGGTTGGTGGCGCGCTCCTTGACCGAACCCCCCGGGTGGGTGCAGATCTCGGGCAGGCCCTCGAAATGCTCGCGGATGACCTCCAGGTACTCCCCGAAGGTCATCCGGTCGCCCTCCTGAAGCTCGAAGTAAGCGAGCAGGCGGCGATCGAGGTCATCGTTGTAATCCTGCTTGGAGATGGGCGGGTCGAGCTGCGAGAGCACATCGTCGCACCGCCCGTCAACCAGGTGAATGCAGGGCTCGCAGATGAAGTCGGCGCCGACCACGAACTCGAGCGGCGTGTCGAGGTCATTGAGCACGATCTCGGCGCAGGTGTGCACCGCGTGGCCGTAGGCGGCGGGCTTGAACTCGTGGCCCGCGCCGTGCGAGGTAATGATGTCGAGCAGGTGATGCGGGCGGACCTTCATAGGCTCCATCTGTGAGTCCTCCCTTTCGTGGGCGGATAGGGTATTGTCGGGCCCGTCTTCGCCAAGGCTTCGGCGGACAGGCTTAGAAGCCCAACCTACGCGAGTACTCGGGTCCGAGTGCGATCAAGCAGGCTCGAGAACGACCACCTCGTAGATGTGCACCGAGGGGACCTTGAACACGGACCGCGCCCGGTCCTCCTCGGCGGGCTCCAGAGCGATGGGATCGTGATCCGGCGAGAGACAAGTGGCCCGCCAGCCGCCCTCGCGAGCGGGCACCGTAAGCTCTACGTCCTCGGCAGGCACAATCGTGAGCTTGCCCTCGAAGTCCTCAGGGGTGAAGGTGTCCTTGAAGCCCTGCTTGTCCATAATGCGCACCAGATACTCGCCGGTCTGCACACCGCCGTCGGGTGAGAGGTCGTCGGTGGCGAAGGTCGCGCCCTCATCGGTGGACCAGGACGAGCGCCCGGTCTTCGCGTTGGTGTCAATCCGCAGGTTGAAGTAATCCGGGTTAGGATCGGGATTGCCGGTCACGCGGAACTCCACGATGTTCTCGCCGGCCTTGAGGGCGCCGGCAGCGGGCGCCTCGTGCCAGATGGTGCTGCGCAGCGCGGCGCCCGGGAAGCTCGCCAGGTCCGTTCCGTTGAGGGTGACGACCAGCTCGAAGTCGGCCCCCGGCGAGTTGCCGAAGAAGCGAACCACCGGCTCGGCAACTGCCCCAGGATCATCCACGGTCAGGACCTTGCGGGCGCGGCAGCCGGTCTCGGATAGATAGGTGCGCGCCTCGCCGGAGCCGTCGTCATCGGCCACCTCGCTGGTCTCCGGGCGCTCATAGCGGAAGTCGTAGTTGAGCAGGTGAACCTGGAGCTTCCCGCCGTCGGCGGACCTGAGCAGATTGGCTACCAGCGTGTCCGAAGGGGGAACCGAGGCCGAAGACGGGCCAAAAAGATCGTCGAGCTTCGCGCGCAGCTCAGCCCCGGACAGGTCGGTGGGCCAGGTTGCCATGCGCACGATCTTGCCCTTGCCGAAGTCGTGGGTCTCGACCTCGTCCTCGGACGAGTGCTCCCACTGCGGGTCAGGGTACGCTGCGCCGACGCGGTCCGCGACGCCGCACTGCCCGATGAGCATGACGGTATTGCCCCCGTCGGCAAATGCCTCCGCCGCGCCTCCGTCCTCGCGGCTGAGGTTCTTCACGTTCGCCAGTATGAGGCGATCGTAGGGCGCAAGCAGCTCCTCGGTGAGGTCGTTCTCGGTGATGACCTCGAAGGGCACGCCGGCGCGCATCAGATCGTCGCACAGGCCGCGAAGCCCCTGCGCCTTGCGATCGTGCAGGTTGGTCCAGATGGAGTAGAGCACGGCGGTCTTTGCGCCGGGCTGGGCGCCAGCGTAAAGGTCCTCGTGCTCGAGCAGGAAGTCGTAGTACCGCTTCATCGCGGCGCGGATGGCGACCTGGTAGGGCTCATCGCCCGGGCGGATCTTCTGCTCGCGGATGTTGGTGGAGGGGATGAAGGTGGCGTCGCAGGCGGCGCCCTCGGCGATGGCAAGCTGATACTCCTGGGGGTAGGTGTAAGACTCCTGCACCTCCGGCTGATGGAACTGCCAGTCGAGGCCGCGCTTGAGCGCGCGCTCCTCCGCCACGGTGGGCGGCAGGCCGAGCAGTTGGCCCACCACCTTGCCGTGGGAGGCCGCGAGGCCCTTCTTGTAGCCGTAGACCTGGCGCGTGAAGGGCGGGAAGCTATGACCCTCCTCGTAGAAGACCAGGTCGTTGACGTCGAGCGAGGTCAGGTAAGTGTGCCAGTTTACGCTCACGTGGCAGTTGGGACAGACCATCACCGGGGTCGGCGACATCTGTTCCAGGTAGGCCCCCATGTCCCGGAAGAAGTCAAGGGCGGCGTGGGAGTCGAACATCAGCTTGGCGAAGGCGAAGCGCGGGTTGTCGGTGGAGCCGTCGAGGGTCAGCTCCTCGCCGAGAAGCTCCCTTGTGAAGGCCGGGAACTGCTCGCGGTCAATGTCGCTGTACGGGTTGTAACAGTTGAAGTTGTCGAAGAAGATCGAGGCGGGGTGGTAAGCCTCGATGGTCTGATCAATGCGCTCCGTTATGTAGGCGCGCCAGCGGGGATCGCGGTAGTTGCCCGCGTAACGCTCCGGGTTGGCGTACATCAGGCGCCGCTCGCCGTTCGGGTCAAGGCAGCAAGCGCCCTCGAGCTGTGGGTGAGTCTCGAAGAGCTTCTTCCAGCGGATGGTCTTGGAGCAGATGTACGGCTGGAAGCGCAGGCCGCCCTCGCGGGCGCGGGCCGCGGTCTCCTCGTCCGCAAAGCTGCCGGACTGCTTGAGGTTCTGACGCAGCTCGATGAGCATATTCACGCGCGCCAGGTCCATCTTGGAGAAGCCGTGAGTCCAGTACACCTTGCCGCGCTGGCACCAGTCGGGCAGCTCGGGATGATCGCGCCACTCGGCGAAGGCGGCGGTGCATACGACCAGCAGAAGAACGGATGTCAACAGGCCATTCCTCATCTGCGTTTGCCTCCTGTGTCTTCGACGCTCATGGTGCTGATGGTGGCCTCACCCCCGCCTCTCTCCCTCTCCCGCTAGAGCGGGCTCGGGAGAGGGGAGAACGGCCGAGGCTACCAGGTGAACTCGGCGGTGGTGATGATGCCGTAGTGCAGCAGCTCGGGGCTGTGATTGTACCAGGCCGTCGTGATGAGGCCGGCCGCCTCGGCCTCGATGCAGCGGTCTGCGAAGGTCTTGATGTTCTCGCCAAAGCGCGGCAAGTCGGGCAGCGTGTGCCACCGGCTTCTGTTGCCCGAGCAGGTGGGGCCGCCGAAGACCGTGCGGCCCCGGTCCTGATAGTATTCCAGGTAGGGAAAGGCTCGCACGTACTTCGGCAACTCGTCGCCCAGGTAGTCGCGATAGGCCGCAAGGTACTGGTCAGTGAGGTCGCGGTCCAGGCGGACAGGCCGGGCGAAGTGATCGAGCGTGTGGCGGGTGACATCCGAGAGCTCCGCCGCCCACTCAGCATCCCAGCGCTCGTCATAGCAGACTGAGCCGCTGCCACGCGCCACCAGCAGCGGGCTGGGGTCGCAGGTGGTCCAGTAGTCCC
>CBFDBV010000120.1:0-11549 GCA_965603135.1 uncultured bacterium | reverse complement strand
TCAACGAGATCAAGAACAACCTCAATGCCTGCATCGACGCGGTCGGCGGACTGGTCGCGGATGCGAACATGCTGGCCCAGGCCGCCGTGGAGGGCAAGCTCGACACCCGCGCTGACGCATCCAAGCATCAGGGCGACTACGCCGCGATCGTGGAGGGCGTCAACAACACCCTTGATGCGGTCATCGGCCCGTTGAATGTCGCGGCGGAGTACATCGAGCGTATTGGCAAGGGCGACATCCCGGAGAGCATCACAGACGACTACGCGGGCGACTTCAATGAGATCAAGAACAACCTCAACCTCGCCATTGACGCGGTGAACGCCCTGGTTGGCGACGCCAACATGCTGGCCCAGGCTGGAGCTGAGGGCAAGCTGGACACCCGCGCTGACGCCGCCAAGCACCAGGGCGACTACGCCGCGATCGTGGAGGGCGTCAACAACCTGCTTGACGCGGTCGTTGGGCCGATCAACGAGGCGGCGATAGTGCTGGAGGCCGCAGCGCAGCGGGACGTCACCAAGCGCGTGGAGGGAGACTACAAAGGCGATCTGGCAGAACTGAAGAGCAACATCAACGCCGCCATCGGCGGGATGGATGACGCTGTGGGCCAGGTCGCGGCGGCTGTGGGCCAGGTCGCGGAGGCCTCTGGCCAGATCGGCACCGGCAGCCAGAGCCTGGCCGAAGGCGCCGCCGAGCAGGCCAGCGCGCTCGAGGAGGTCTCCTCCAGCCTCGAACAGATGTCCTCGATGACCAAGCAGAACGCGGGCAACGCCGATGAGGCCACGACCCTCGCCGGGGGCGCCCAGTCGAGCGCCGACAAGGGCTCCGAGGCAATGGACCGGATGTCTCAGGCCATAGACGACATCCAGAAGTCCTCCGATGAGACCAGCAAGATCATCAAGACCATTGACGAGATCGCCTTCCAGACCAACCTGCTGGCGCTCAACGCCGCGGTGGAGGCAGCTCGCGCCGGCGATGCTGGCAAGGGCTTCGCCGTGGTGGCTGAGGAGGTGCGGAACCTGGCCCAGCGCAGCGCCGAGGCAGCCAAGAACACCTCGGATATGATCGAAGAATCGGTCAAGAACTCCGAGGGTGGCGTAACCATCAGCAAGGAGGTGGCCGAGGCGCTCGGCGAGATCGCCGACGGCGCCAGCAAGGTCAACAGCCTCGTGGGCGAGATCGCAGCGGCTAGCAATGAGCAGGCGGAGGGCATCGAGCAGGTCAACACTGCGGTGGGCCAGATGGACCAGGTCACCCAGCAGAACGCGGCCAACTCAGAAGAGTCCGCCAGCGCTGCCGAAGAGTTGAGCGCCCAAGCTCAGGAACTGCGCGCGATGGTGGAGACCTTCAAGCTGAGCACCGCTGCGGCCGCAGCCACTCAAGCGAGGGCGGCGGTCGACGCCCCGGCCGCGCATAAGGTGGCAGGCACGTCACTGAAGCTGGTCGGCGGAGGGAACCCGCCGGCGGCAGGCGCAGCAAAAGCTACGGCCGCTGAGCAGGCGCCCGAGGACGTAATACCCCTGGACGAGGACGACAAGGAGGCGCTGGGCACCTTCTGACCTCAGGCTCACCCGAGAGAGAGGGGGGGAGTCGGGTTCGCTCGGCTCCCCCCATTCTAAGGCCAGGCGAAGGGGGCTAGCCGATGAGGGGTCAAACTGATGGCTTTTACCTACTTTTTCCGCGACGTGGATACCTTGCGGGCTATCGAAAGGCACGCTATCCCGCAGCTCAAAGGTAGGCGCTACATCAATGTCTGGGACGCTGGCTGCGCAATGGGACCCGAGCCATACTCGCTTGCCATTATCTTCCGCGAGAACGTCGGGCCCTTCCTGTTCAGGAACATCAAGATATATGCCAGCGATGTTGACGGGAGCGATCGGTTCGGCGCGATCATCGCTGAGGGCACGTATCCTCATGAAACTGTCAAGAGGATCCCTGCTGGTCTTCTTCGGAAGTATTTCTCGCTGGTGGCGCACAGGCCGGGGCAGTTCAGAATTGATGCGGAGCTAATGCGAGCAGTCTGCTACCAGAGGCACGACCTGCTCTCGCTAAAGCCCATCCGGTCGGGCTTCGGCATGATCGTCTGTAAGAACGTGCTGCTGCACTTCAAGCCCGAGCAAAGAGTAGACGTGATCAACATGTTCCATGCCGCGCTGGCGTCGGGAGGGTTCTTGGCGTTCGAGCAGACCCAGGAACTACCGGCCAGGAACGCCTCCCTATTTGAGCGTGTCGCCGCAGACGCGCAGCTTTTCCAGAAGCCGCCCGCGTAAGCGTGAGCCAGTCCAAGCGGAAAGCCTGGCGTTCCGGGCCTTGAGGCGGGATCCACGAAATGAGCCCACTGGGGATCCAATCGGTGGGCCTTACAGAGGCCCAGTTCAAGCAGATCAGCAGACTGGTGAAGGACCTCTGCGGGATCAACCTGCACGGCGGCAAGAAGCAACTCGTCAGGGCCCGGCTGGCCAGGCGCCTCCGCCAACTGGGCATACCCACGTTCAAGCAGTACCTGGACTATGTGCGCAGGGAGGGCGGTGGCGACGAGTTGACCGCTATGCTCGACGCCCTCTCCACGAACAAGACCAGCTTCTTCCGCGAGCCGGCACACTTCGACTACCTGGTGGAGACGATCGTACCCCGCCTGCTGGATCGGGACAAGAAGAATCGCCGGTTGCGCGTCTGGAGCGCAGGCTGCTCGTCCGGCGAGGAGCCCTATACCATCGCCATTTATCTGTTTGAGGCGGTCCCAGACCTGGAGAACCGGGACGCTAAGATCCTGGCGACCGACATCTCCACCAAGGCGCTGGAGGCCGCCAGAGAGGGCATCTACAACAAGCACCGGCTCGGTGACGTGCCGGGGCTGATGCGGTCGAAGTACTTCACGTGCATCGAGGCCCGCCCGGAGCGCCACTATCAGGTCAAAGACCGCCTGCGCGAGCTTGTGCGCTTCGCCCGTCTGAACCTGATGGACCCCTGGCCGATGCGGGGGCCGTTTGAGGTCATCTTCTGCCGCAATGTGATGATCTACTTCGACAAGCCCACGCAGGCCGAACTCATCGAGCGCTTCTTTGACATTCTGGCGCCCGGCGGCACCCTGTTCATCGGTCATTCGGAGAGTCTCACCGGCATCAGCCACCGTTTCCGCTACATAGAGCCGACGGTGTACGAGAAGCCAAGCGCAGCCCTCGGGGAAAAGGTAGCATGAAACACATCGTCGGCGTGGCGGACATGAAGATGTCAGGTGAGCCCGGCGACCTCATCGTCACCCACGCGCTGGGTAGCTGCCTGGGCATCGCGGTCCACGATCCGGTGGCGCAGGTCGGGGGTCTGCTGCACGTTATGATGCCGCTATCATCCATCAACCCGGAGAAGGCAGAGGACAATCCCTTCATGTTCGTGGACACCGGCGTCCCGGCGTTCTTTCGCGAGCTGTACGCCAGCGGCGGCTACAAGGCCCGGCTGATCGTCAAGGTGGCGGGCGGAGCAAACGTGCAGGAAACGGGCAACGTCCGCTTCGCCATCGGCAAGAGGAATCTCGTCGTGCTCAAGAAGTTGTTCTGGAGCAACGGCATCCTCATAGACGCACAAGAAGTGGGAGGAGCCAGCGCGAGAACCATGTATCTTGAGATAGGTAGTGGACGCACCTGGATCACGACGGCTGGCAAGGAGAAGGAACTCGGCGCTCGGCGCGCCGCATAGCATAGCCAAGCCAACTGCAAGAGGTGGCTCAGATGGCACTGAATGTTCTGGTGGTGGACGACAGCGCCGTGATGCGGGCGATGATTATCAAGACGCTCCGCATGGCGAGCGTGCCCCTCGGCGAGATCTACCAGGCGGCCAACGGCCAGGAGGGCCTCGATGCCCTCGAGAACCACTGGATTGACCTGGGCATCGTGGACATCAATATGCCCGTGATGGATGGCGAGGAGATGATCGAACGCATGCGGGCCAGCCCCGATGTCGCCGACATCCCCATCGTCGTGATCTCCACCGAGGGTAGCGAGGCGCGCATCAATCGCCTGGTGCAAAACGGCGTCGAATTCATCCACAAGCCCTTTGCACCTGAGACCGTCCGCGACGTTGTTGCCCGGATCACGGGGGTGACCGCTGATGGATGAGCAGCTTGATGAAGTGCTGGCCCGGGTAGCCGAAGAGGTGTTCGAGGCGCTGGTGTTCATGTTTCCCGTAGAGGAGGAAGAGGCGGACGACAATGAGGCGCGCGCGGAGACCACGGTGAGAGTTACCTTCAACGGCCCAATCTCCGGCGCCCTGCTGGTCGCGGTGCCTGTCGAGATGCTGCCGGTGCTGTCAACGAACATGCTGGGCATAGACTGCGAGGGACCACCGCGGCCCGACGGCGAGGATGACGCCCTCAAGGAGCTCGCCAACGTCATCTGCGGCAACCTGCTGCCGGTCATCGCTGGGGCGGAGGCCGTCTTCCGTGTGCACGCGCCAGAGGTCGTCGAGCGGGGCCTGGCGGTAGAGACCGGCCGCGGCCTGGCGCCGACAGCCAGGGCAAGCCTGACGCTCGATGAGGGGAAGGCCGAAGTCAGCCTGTTCGTGGACCGGTGGAACCGCGAGGCCAGGAACGATCCGCCTGACCGTCGCCGAGGTATGATCGCGCCTCATTCTGGCCGTCGCGGATCTGCTGCCAAGGCCCGTCGCCGCGCTGCCGTGCGTACTCGGCGAATACGATAAAGGGGTTTGCCAACCTGATGATACGAGTCCTCGTCGTGGACGACTCAGCGGTGGTGCGCCAGGTGCTCACGGCCGAGTTGTCGAAAGCCTCGGACATCGAAGTCGTCGGCACTGCCATGGACCCCTACGTGGCTCGGGACAAGATCGTAGCTCTGCGGCCTGACGTGGTGACGCTCGACGTTGAGATGCCTCGCATGGACGGCCTGACCTTCCTGGCCAAGCTCATGAAGCACCAGCCTCTCCCGGTGGTGATTGTGAGTTCCCTGACCCCGGAGGGAAGCGACGCCGCGATCCGCGCCCTGGAGCTGGGTGCGGTGGACGTCGTCAGCAAGCCGGGCTCCGCCTACTCGGTCGCCGAGATATCCAGGATGCTCGTGGACAGAATACGCGTTGCGGCCACCGCACGCTGCGTCAAGCGGGAGCCCGAGGCGACCGTGACCACGCCGGCGGACGACGCTGCTCCACCCGTGCTGCGCACCACACACAAGGTGCTGGCCGTCGGCGCCTCCACCGGCGGCACTCAGGCGATCAGCCGGTTACTTCGAGGACTGCCTGCCACCGCACCCGGAACCGTGGTCGTCCAGCACATGCCCGAGCACTTCACCTCCGCCTTCGCGGCGCGGCTGAACGAGCAGTGCCCGATGGAGGTGCGCGAGGCATCGCGTGGCGACCACCTCCACCCCGGCCTGGCCCTCATCGCCCCGGGCAATCACCACATGGCCCTGCGACGCAGTGGGGCCCGCTATTCCGTGGAGGTGAAGGATGGCCCGCGCGTGCACTACCAGCGTCCCAGCGTGGACGTGCTCTTCCATTCGGTGGCACGGGAGGCGGGGCGCAACGCGGTGGGGATCATCCTCACTGGCATGGGCGCCGACGGAGCCAAGGGCCTTCTCGCTATGCGTAATGCGGGCGCCCACACCATCGCGCAGGACGAAGCGACGTGCGTGGTGTACGGCATGCCACGTGAAGCGACGCTGGTGGGCGCGGTTGGGGAGGTTGTGCCGCTGCCGCGCATCGCCGGCCGCGCGCTGAAGGCGCTTGCCGACGTCACCCCGCGTGGGGGACCGGGGACAGTCACCTGAGGTGACTGTCCCCGGTCCTACCGACTTTCCCAGCGGAGCGCTTGCGCTCCGGTCGCAGGGCAAGCCGTCTCCCGGCACCGGTGGAATCTAGAACCGCGCCGAAAGGCCGACGAGCACGTGGCCGATGGCCGCTACCACTTCGTCTTGGGCTGAGCGTGCCAGGAGCGTGGGACGCCGCCCCAGATCGCACGCTCCGAGCAGACGTCCCTCGCGGTCGAGCAGATACACCCCCCCATCGTGGCACGCCGCGAGGAGGCGCTCACCGACCACAGCCAGGTCGTTGACCGCGTCGGGAAGCTGCGTGCGCCAGATTTGCTCGCCATCCGACCCGAAGGCATAGACACTGAAGCCCTCAGAGGAGCAGACCACCTCGGGCTTGCCATCGCCGTTCACGTCAAGCGGCTCAATGGCGGTCGGCGAGCCGCCGACGTTGACCGTCCACACTTCACGCTGCTCCGGTCGCGCGCAGCGCACGAAGGCATCATCCATTCCAATGAAGGCCTCGGCTTTCCCATCGCCATCGAGGTCGAAAGCGCTGACCGCGGTCGCGACCGGCCCGCCACTCATTCCGAGGATCTGCTTCCCCGCCGAATCCAGCAATCTGGGCCAGTAGTACTCGGTCCCGGCAACTACATCGTCGTGGCCATCGCCGGTCAGGTCACCCGCGCAGCCGACGGTGCTGGCGTGGACAGTGTTGGTGCGCCAGAGAAGCTCCCCCGCCGAGGAGAGGGCGTGGTAGTGGTGATTGTCGGAGCCCGCGATGACCTCGTGCAGACCGTCGCCGTCCAGGTCGGCCGCGAAGACGGTCCCTACCGAGCCGCTCCGGCCATGGAACGGCTGACAAGCGTAACTCCATCGTTCCTCCCCGGTCTTCGCGTCGAGCGCCCTCACATCGCCGGCGGACGTGCCCGCCACGCAGGCCCAGCGGTCGGCGGCGAACCTGGCGAGGGCCACGCAGCGCACCGGCGATCCCACTTCTCGCTGCCAACTGATGTTGCCGGTCGAGTTCAGAAGGGTCACCTGTCCCTCGTCCGTCCCGCACAGGATGCCCGGCTCGCCGGCGGCGAGGGCTCGAACGGCTGACTGCATCTCCGTCCGCCAAAGGGGCTTGATCGTGGGGAGCTGCGGCCGCGAGGGGGCCCCCGGCGCTGCCGGGGGTGATGGCCCCTTCACCAGGCTGTCGAGCAGGTCGTGAACTCGGCCCGCCGGGGTCTTCGCAAGCTGCGCGGCCCGTTGGCTCTCGCTCTCCGGGGACACGGCACCCGCGTCTAACCGCACGTCGAGGGAGGTTGGCTCCTCCGCCTGCCACTCGCTTCCGAGCAGGGCGATGCGGCGCGCGTCGGCGGCCATCAGGCGGTCGGGCGTCAGGATGAACATCCCGGCGTCAATCTGAAGGTCGCCGATCTCCTGCGGCCCGAGGCCCACGAGCGCCAACGGATCGCCGGTCGCCATCCACGCCCGCTCGTTCAGGGGCCTCAGCTCGCGGGGGATCGGGTCCGCGCCGCCACGGGTGTAGAGCAGGTTGGCGAAGGTGAAGCTCTCGCCCTCTCGGAGTTGCCCCTGCTTCGTCTGGACGAGTATCTGGGTCATCTTGTCGGCGTAGGGATAGCGGGCATAGTAGCCCTGGTCGCCGCCGTGGCCGTAGTCGAACGACTGGGCCAGCTTGAGCCTTGCGCCATCGGCGTTCACGATGAAGAGATGCTGCTCGGGCTCGTCAATGACTTCGACCTGGTCCCTGACCAGGTCCTCGGCCTCCAGGACGACGGGGTCGCCCTCGGGCGGCGTGAGCACCACCCTGTCCAGGCGCACTCCGGGCGCCTCGCGGAGTGAGATTTCGAAGCGATGCTCGCCTCCTCGCTTGACCGTGACCGGCGGGCCGGGCGTGTCCTTCTCCCAGGTCCCCGCGCTGCCGGAGTACTCCCCGATGGGCAGGTGATATCCCAGCCGTTCGCCACCGTCCAGTTGCAGCCACAGCGAATCTGCGCCGCCGCTGATGCCCTGTGCAATGAGGTCCACGCCCCACTCGCCCGGCTCCAGGGCACGGGTGAAAAGGATCTGTGCTTGAGGCTTGAGGAACTCGACGACCGTCCGGTCGCCGTCCACCACAACACGCAGGAAGTCGTTGCCGGTGCGATGCTCGCCGCGCTGGGTGACCTGGAGTCGGCTCCCGTCCAACTGAACCTCGCCTAGCGTTCGCCAGAAGCATCGCGCCACGTAGTCGGCCTCTGACCGCGCGCGCAGCTCGTCAATCACCACGAAGAAGTCCTTGGCCGCCCAGAGGAGGCTGCGCCGCCAGTCCAGTCCCCCGTAATCCGACAGCAGCGATTGCGTCATGGCACGGTCCTGCGAGCCCGCCGCGCAGATCAGCTCGGCAGCGAAGGGCGGCTCAGCGATGATCTGCGCGCCGCTGCGCCCGGCGGGCCGTTGGTCCGGCGCCTTGCCGTCGCGCACGACCGCGATGCTGTTGTGGTACTTCGGCGCGGCGCGGATGTAGTCCATGTCCACCAGCCACAGTCGCCTGTTGTCCGTGAAGCGAATGATGGCGTTGGCGTCGAGATGCTTGTGGTTGCCCACGTTCAGCCCGTCGAGCATAAGGTACTGATCCGTCCGCTCCCAGCCGCTGCGAAACACGGCCTTGTCCAGCACCCGCTCCGGGGCAATGCCCTCGATGCCGTAGGCCTCCACCCGCGCCGGATGCACCGTGAAGACGCGGAAGCCGATGTGACCGTCGGGCTGCTTCGATTCCATTGCCGTAGCGAACGCCCACAGTCCGGGAGTGGGCCTGACTCCGATTCGCTCCAGCATCCATCGGTAGCGCGGGTCTTGATAGTGAGCAGCCGCCACCGAGAACAGCCCGCCGGCGATGCTCCCGAACGGCTGCCAGGCGTCGCCATGCGTCGCCTCGTTGCCCTGGTTGTCGTGGGAGGCGATCGCGTACTCCAGGCACTCGTTCAGAGCGCCGCCCGTGAAGTACTCGTGCAATCTGCCCGTAGCCAGCACGTAGGCCGCCGTGTGACGCGCCACGCTCCACTGGTAGTTCGCAGAGTCCTCCAGCGGCTGGTCGCACGCAATCTGACCGGCGAAGAGGTTCTCCACCACCGCCTCCCAGTAGCCGGCCGCCGGCACGGCGTAGTGGCTCTGCAAGTACTGCGCGGCGTGCGCGACCGCCACGGCCGGGTGGGTTTCGTGATTCCAGACTGGTCGGAGTTCACCCTTCTCATAGAGGGCAATGGGGTTGCGCATCTCCCAGAAGCTCATCGTGTCCTCAACCATCTGCCGCAACCACTCGGCCGCCCGCAGCCGATCCGCGTCTTCGAGGCCCGCACTCTCCTCGACCTGGTCGAGAGCCATAACTATGTTGGCCAGGATGAAGGTGGGTGGGTTGGGCTTGTGTTCGGCGTAGTGCTCAGCCAGCAGTTCGGCCAGCCGTGCATACAGCCGTCCCCAACTGTCGTCCCCAGACAGGTAGTAGCTCCTCGCCGCCGAGACAAGCCGCGCGCAGCCTCCCCGGAACGGATCTGACCGGAAGGCGGTCAGGTCCGAACCGGCCTGCGCCACCTGCTTCGCGATCTCCTCATCAGAGATGGACCCAGGCCCCGCGTCCGTGGCACATTCCCACTCGATGAGCTTGGGAACGGAGATGCTCTCCCCGGGCTTCAGTCGCTCGAAGAAGTAGTCCATCGCCTGCCGCACTCCCGCAACGCTCGAGCCGCCAAGGAACAGAATGTCCGCACCAAGGTCCAGCGCGTCGGGGATCGTTCGCAGCTCGAAGCCTCCTGGACCCGGATACAGGCCATCAGCGCAGATCAGCTTGTTGGCATACAGGCGAAGCGCCAGCGGGCCGGTGGCGAAGTTGCCGAAGAGCACGAGGGTGCGCGCCTCCGGGCGGTCTCTGACGAAGTCGGTTTCGGGCATAGTGGGAAGTCGAACGCCCGCCGCCTGCTCGAACCGAGAGACGAACTCCTCGCCCACAGCAACGTAGTCAGGGTCCTCAGGTAGCAGGACCAGTGCCTGAGGCTGTCCGTCCGTGACCAGACGCGTCTCCAGGCGGGGTCTGTAAGGTTCTGTCAGCGGCGCCGACTTGGTCTCCAGATCCGCGCCGAGCACCGCGACGACCAATCCCATCAGGGCAGCAACTGACACAGCCATTCTCGCCGACCTCCTTGCTCTGTCTCCTGCACCGTATTCCCGACAGCCTCACACCGGGCTTCTGCCGGGGGGGCGCATCCTCTCGTCTCAGTGCTGCTCGTTTTGCGCTCTCGCAGGGCCCCAAGACTGATGTGCGCGGCTCACGGTGGCCTTGACGTCGCGTGCCCGGTGGGCCATCCTCTGCGCACGTTCTGGCACGCAGTTCTCCTGCTGTCGCCTCCCCTTCCCTCTCTCATCCGGCATCTCCTGCGAGATGATCGGGACCGTGGGGTCTCCTAGACGCCGGGGGATGCGCAGGTGCTTGGGGAGAAGTGGCGAAGGCACTGCAACACCGAGAAAACGAGGTTCTCTCTTGAGAGGAATCTCCGATCTCTCAGGTGAGGCCGGACAGCTCACCCGCGTATCGCCGACCGGCCTCGGGGTCGCCCTTCGGCCTGCGGCTAGCCCGGGAGGCAGGTCGCCGTTCGGGTCTCGTGAACGATTGGTATACCGGGCAGACGGAATGCCTGGCACCAGTAATGCGGCCGCCGGCTGTGCAATAGCGCCTGCGAGAACTGCGTCCAAGAGCAGGATCAGCAATGTATCACCACAAGCTCATAATGGCTGCTGCGGTGCCGGCCGTGGTTGCTCTGGCGATCTGTGTGGCGCAGCGCCCAAGTGGGGCACAGCCCGGCCCGTCTGTGGAGAGACTGCCCGATGAAGAACTGATTACTACGGAGCATACGGTTAGGGGGACTTGGCATTTCCCAGTCGAATTGGGGTTTGCCACGGTACCCATCTACACGACCAAGCAGTTGGAACTGCTGGGCCACCGGATTGTGAACGTCCCCGTGCGTGGCGAGGGCTTAGCTCCTGAAGAGGAGCCGGCGGCGCGGCGCCAGATTCGCGAAAACCTGGAGGCGCTACTGAGTGGCGACCTCGTCAATGATCGGACGTTCGGGTGGCTCGAGGTCGTGTTGGCCCAGCCTGGGTCGTACTTGCCTGAGTCCAGCCCAAGATCACCCGCGCTCGAAGAAGCCCTGACGAAGCTTGAGCCTGAGATACTCTACTTCTGGGCTCTAGAGCTGGAACAGGAGTACACGCTGCAGATCAAAGGCCAGCCCCGCGAGTTTGTTTCCATATTCGTCGGATGTGAGAGACAACTGGCGGATCCATGGGGTTTGGCGGTGCGTGTTGCGCCTTTCCTTGCACGCCAGAACTACCCAGAGGTCAACGTCACGGATAAGGACTTCACCATCGTCCGCAGGAACGAGTTCGTACGCGTCATTTGCGCTGAGAGGGCGTACGAGAAGACGTGGATCAGACAGAACGACGAACTGAAGCGGGTAGCGGATCCGAAGACCTTCTTTGGGATCAGCATAGACGTAGACATCCAGAAGATGCAGGCGAACTGACACCGGAGAGCACTTCGTGACCAGGGGCGCGAGCGGCGCGGGGCACAAGCCACTGAGGCATCGGCGAGCCGTGCCATGGCGCGTTGCACCATGAAGGCCAAGGCTCGCCACGCTCGGCCCTCTGCCCAGGGCTCCGTACGCCCCACGCACCACATCACAACTGGCACCACAAACGAGGGCAGGTCACTACGCGAAGGGGAATGAGGAGGTCTTCGGCGAATGAGATGGCCACTGC
>CBFDBV010000119.1:0-11630 GCA_965603135.1 uncultured bacterium | reverse complement strand
TCGAACCGGTGACCTTGTCCTTACCAAGGACACGCTCTACCGACTGAGCTACGTGGGCACACGGCAAAGGCTCGAGGCTGGATGCTGGAGGCTCGAAACGACGACCCTCCGTCCACTCATCCTCCAAGGCCTCTTACCTGCGTCGTACGCCGTTTCCAGCTTCCAGCCTCCCCGCTGTGCCGTATGTCGTTGCCCTATGTCGTTTCCAGCTTCCAGCTTCCGCCGTCTGGTGGAGGGGGGAGGATTCGAACCCCCGAAGGCATTTGCCGGCAGATTTACAGTCTGCTCCCTTTGGCCAACTCGGGCACCCCTCCACCTTCACCTGGTCGGTGGTCACGGAATAAATCTCCCAGCCGCGGCCCGCCCGGCTGGGAAGGTCATCTGGAGCCGGCGATCCGATTCGAACGGATGACCTGGTCATTACAAATGACCTGCTCTGCCAACTGAGCTACGCCGGCCTACGGCGGAAGCTCGAAGCTGGAAGCTCGAGGCTGGAAACGACGACCATCTCTCCTCTTCCCGCCCCTGGCCTGCAGCCTGACGCGAAGGTCGTTTGCCGTGACCAGCTTCTAGCTTTCAGCCTCCAGCCTCTGCCGTTCGTTCTAGCTGGTCAGCACACCTAGCTGCACGTGCCGTTCCAGCTTCTTCTTCGCTCGCTGCAGAGCGTTGTCCACTTGCTTGATGTTGCACCCCAACTCGCGCGCGATGTCTCGGTAGGACCCGCCCCTGAGATACTCTCGCAGCACTCCGCGCTCCAGCGGCGAGAGCGACCGGTCCATCTCCCCGCTCACCCGGCTCTCGAACTCTCGCCGCAGGATCACCAGCTCCGGGCTGGAGGTCTGCTCGCTGGGCATCGTCTCGCGCAGCGCCACCTCATCATGGCCCTCATTGGCGCCGGCGTCCATTGATACGTATGCGTTCAGGGCGCAATGCTTGTGGCGGCTCGCGCCCTTGACCGCGCTGATTATCTGGCGCGTGACACACAGCGCGGCGAAGCTGCGGAAGCCGCCCAGACTGTGCGGTGAGAAATCCCGGATCGCCTTGAACAAGCCGATCCTGCCCTCCTGGACGAGGTCCTCGCGGTCCGCACCCAGCAGGAAGTAGGTCCTCGCCTTTGCCTCCACCAACCCCTGGTATCGTTCCAGCAAGTGCTCCGTGGCCCAGCCGCAGCCCCGTTTAGCCAGGGCGATAAGCTCTGCCTCGGACATTCGCTCGATCTCGTGATCGGTGCAAACCGCCCACGGCATGCAGTTAGCCTCCGCAGATGGGGTATTCCGAGCCTTCCCGCCGACTTCTCCGCCATCTCGTCCCCCGTAGCTTCAGCGAAGGGGGACTTGTGGCCCGTAGCCTTGGCGAAGGGCCAAGCCTTGCCAACGGCGGACGACACGCTCGTCGCGAACGTCCGGTTACCGCATCAACGAAACTGACAACATGCTTGCTATCCGGTCAATGTCCCCTTATGCGCAGGTAGGCCGGCCCTCCACCACTCAGCACCTACCGAACGGCCCACCCGGTCATCGTGACGGGCGCCTCAACGCCAGCAACCCTTTGCTTGCCAGATTCGCAGTATAACCGAACCGCCCTCTCAAGTCAAGCGGCTCTTGAGCGGCGCGCCGGCGAGCGCGTAGCGCGGGCCGGTCACTACCCGTGATACCACAAGACCGCGCTGACCACGGACGCGACTATCCAGGTGATGGCGAGGTACTTGCTCAGACGAGCCAGCAGCTCCTCGCGCGTTCCCTTGCGGAACTGTCCGGTGTCGGCGCCTCCCATCGCGGCCGAGAAGCTCTCGGCCTTCGAGGTCTGAAGGCACACCACCACAATGAGCGCGATGCCCGACACAAGGCATATTCCGACTACTACTGCGAGCATCTGTCTATTCAACTCCCTGTGCGGCTCCCACGGGTTGCGCCGCGCCTGCGCCGCAGTGCTCGGCCAGCCACTGCACCACCTGGCCGATGACGTCCGGCGGCACATTGATGTGCCCGCCCGGATACCAGATGACCTGCTTGGGGTCATTGGCGGCGCTGTGAAGCGCCTCGGCGGAGACCCGCGGGATGATTATGTCCTGCTCCCCGTTGACCATCAGCACCGGCCGCGGGGAGATATGTCCCACGAAGTTGACCGGCTCCACCGCTTGCATCGCCTGTTGCACCATCTCGCCGGGGATCTCCACGTTGCGCAGCCTCTGGGCATTGGCAAGCGCAGAGTGCTTGAGCAGCAGGTCCCACCGTCCCCCGGCCACTATGAGAGCCGGCGCGTCTATGCGCTCATCCACCGCCGCCAGGATGCTGCCGAAGATGCCGCCCATGCTCACCCCCACCAGCCCGAGCTGGTCGGCGTCCAGGTCCTCGCGCGTCTGCAAGTAGTCTATCGCGCGGCGGTTGTCAACGATCGTGCGCACGATGGGCCGCCTGTCCCTGAACAGCTCGGCGGAGAAGAAGTCCCTGCCCTGCTCGGCGCGCTCGCCGTGCATCACCGCGTCTATCGCGAAGACGGCCATCCCCTGAGGCGCGAGCAGCGCGGCCATCAACCGCGCGTGGCTCTTGTCCCCGCCGTACCCGTGCAGGAAGAGCACACACGGGGGCTTCTCCACGTCCTTAGGACGCAACAGCAGCCCCGGCACGCGCAGGCCCTCGGCGCCGTTGTAGCTCACCGTCTGGCTGGTCCACGCGCCGGCGTCGGCGGGCTCAGACTCCTCGGCGTCAAGCGGTGCCGCGGCGTCATAGTCGTAGACCTGCGCCAGGGACTCCCAGTCGTCAACCTGAGGCCCATCGGCAGCCCTGGCAGGCGCCGAAAACGCCATCAGGAGCGCAAGCAACAGCGCCAGGTTGGCAGCCGACCGCCGCACTTGAGCACCTCCGCTGACCCGTAGAACAGCAAGACTTCCCCGGCCAAGCTGAGCGATCAGCGAGCAACAGCACGCCCGGCCAGTGAAGCTAACGGTAGTCTACACGATGAGCCGGCGGCGGTCAAGGTTGTGAGGGAGCGACTCTTCTGATATATTGTCCCTCAGGCGGGACGCTCGCAGGCGGCGCGCGCAATCCCCCGGGATGATGCTATGCCCGAACCCGATCGCAAACAGGTCCTCACCGACGAGGTGCACGTCAGCGGCCGTCCTGGCCCCGGTGGCCGGCTGCGCTGCGTGCTGCTGTTCCCCAACGAATACGCGGTGGCAATGCCCAACCTCGGCTTTCAGACCCTCTACCGCCTGCTCAACAGTCACCCCGAGATCACCTGCGAACGGGCTTTCTGGCCACCCGTGCCCGACGCTGGAGCCCGTTTCAAGACCTACCGTAGGGCGGGCTTCCAGCCTGCCAATGCCGTTCTCGACGGTTACGGAACACCTTCCAGCGCTCGCTCCAGGCCCGGCCGGCTTCGCTCGCTCGAGACCGCCACCCCGCTGGCCGGCTTCGATGTCGTGGGCATATCATCTTCCTTCGAGCTTGACTGGCTGCGGATTCCCCCGGCACTCGAGGCCGGTGGCGTCCCACCGCTGGCCGCGGAGCGGACCGAGCGCGATCCGCTCGTCCTTATCGGCGGCCCCGCCGTGACCGGCAACCCGGAGCCGATCGCCGAGTTGGCTGACGCCGTCTTCATCGGCGAGATGGAGGGGGTCTTCCCCGACCTGGCCGGGCGGGTGGGGCCCGCCGGGGGGGAACTGCCACCCGGCGGGGGGGGTTTGCGGCCCCCCGCTTCCCTGGATGCCCTGGGCAGCATCCCCGGCTTCTACGTCCCCTCGCGGCCTCTGGATGGACCGGTGCGCCGGGCGGTCGCGGCTGACCTGGAGACCTGCGAGACGCGCAGCGAGATCATCACCCCCCACGCCGAGTTCCCACGCAGCTTCCTCATCGAGGTCGGGCGCGGCTGCCCGCGAGGCTGCCGGTTCTGCCTGGCGCGGCAGATCTACCAGCCCTTCCGCACGCGCAGCCTGGACGCGCTCACCGCCACGGCGCGGCTCGGCCGGGAGTTCACCGATCAGTTCGGCCTGGTCGGGGCCGCCGTCGCGGACCATCCCGACCTGGCGAGCCTCGCCAACGCGATCGTGGCGATGGGCGGCAGAGTCTCAACCTCCTCGCTACGCGCCGAGCGCGTTACGCCGGAGCTGGTGGACTCGCTCGCAGCCAGCGGCCAGCGCAGCATCACCCTGGCGCCGGAGACCGCGGACGAGCGGCTTGCGGAGCGCATCGGCAAACAGATCAGCCGCGAGGCCATCCATGCCGCCATCCGCGCCGCGGTCGAGGTCGGCATAGTCGGCATCAAGCTGTACTTCATGGTCGGGCTGCCCGGCGAGACGGACGCCGAGGCCGTCGGCATCGCCGACTACGTGGCCGAGCTGCAAGACGAGTTCCCCCGGGCGCGCTTCACCGTCTCCGTAGATCAGTTGATACCGAAGGCGCATACTGAGCTGGCGCGCATCGCCGTCCCGGAGCCCGGCGCTATGCGTGCTCGTCTGCGGGCGGTGGGGCGGGCGCTGAAGGCTGGCACCCGCGCGAGGGCACGCCTCGGCTCGGCGCGCTGGGCAGCGGTGCAGGTGGTGTTAAGCCGAGGAGGGCGCGAGCTGACGCCGGTGCTGCTGGACGCTGCCCACCGGGGCGGTGGTGCTGCGGAGTTCACTGCGGCGTTGAGGGCTGAAGGCCTGAGGCTCGATGACTACCTGGGCCCGCAGCACGGCGACGCGCCGTGGGAGGTCGTGGACCTCTGCCCCACCTCTGCCGGGGAGGCACGCGATGGCTGAGGGCTCCCGTCCGCCGTTCTTCTACCGCCTGGCGTGCCCGCAGGGGCACGATGAGCTGGCCGAGCTGGAGCTGCGCGCGCTCACCGGCGGCGCCAGCGAGGGCGGAGTAGGCTGGGCGCACCTGGGCGCGGATGTCACTCCCGCCGCTTATGTTGCCGAGGGCGCCCGCCTGCTGGCCGCGGGCACCAGCCTGGAAGGTATGTTGCAGGCCGCGGCGAAGCTGCATCTGCGCGCGGAGCGCTTTCGCGTCAGCGTGCAAAAGCTCGGCGGCAAGGTCGGCCCGCCATCGCCCGAGATCGAGGTGGCGGTGGCGAACCTCATCGAGGGGCATCCCGATCTTACGCGGCCCGCCTGTGAGTTAGTGGTCCTGGCCTCAGCCGGGCAGTGGCTGCTGGGCGAGCTGGTCTCACGCTACGACAAGAGCTGGCGGGGGCACGAGTGCCGGCCGCATCAGTATTCCAGCGCGCTGTCGCCGCGCTTTGCCCGGGCGCTGGTCAACCTGGTGGTGCGGCCGGGGGACCGCTTACTCGATCCCTGCTGCGGGGCGGGCACCGTGCTGATTGAGGCGGCGACCGTCGGCGCGGCGGCTTTCGGCTGGGACATCAACCGCCGGTTGCTGCCCCAGGCGGCGGGCAATCTGCGCCATCACGGCTTGGAGGCCGCCCTGGTCCTGGGGGACGGCAGGCAGGTGGCCGGCCGCTTTGACGGTGCGGTGCTGGACCTGCCCTACGGTCACAGCTCGGTGCGGGACGATGCCGTATGCCGGGAGTTGGTGGCGAACGCGGCCCGACGCGCGCCGCTGCTCGCGATCGTGGCGGCCGGGTCCCTGGTCGGATTGCTCGAGGACTTGGGGCTGAGCGTGCTGGGCGTGGCACGGGTGCCCAAGGGCGGCATCGTTCGGCACGTCCACTGGGCGCGTTCCGAGGAACTTAACGCCTCCATCGGCGCCCAGCGATGTTAAAGGTAGTAAGAGGAGCGTGAGGAACGATGGATAGGACCCGCTTGAGCAGCGAGCGCGTTCCCCCGGCGGTCGGGCCCTACTCGCAGGCCATCCGCGCCGGCGGCTTCATCTTCTGCTCGGGGATCGTCGCTCTCTCGCCCGACACCGGCAGTCTCATCGAGGGGGGCATCGAGGCCGAGGTGCGCCAGGCGCTCGACAACCTCTCGGCCCTGCTCGAAGACGTCGGCTCCAGCCTGGAGGCGGTGGTGAAGACGACCGTCTTCCTGGCCGACATCGCCGACTTTCCGCTCTTCAATGACATCTACGCGGGGTATTTCCCATCCGACCCGCCAGCGCGCTCGACGGTGCAGGTAGCCGCGCTGCCGCTGGGCGCCAGAATCGAGGTGGAGGCAATTGCTCTGGCATAGAAGCCCGGCCTACCGGGCCGCCATCATCTGTTCCCTGTGCGCAGCCATGGGCGTATCGCTTGCCCTTCCCGTGGCAGCGGGCAATCTCATCCGCAACGGGCGCTTCGAGGAGCCGGCCACCGAGGGTGTGCCGCAGAACTGGTCGTTTCACAACTGGCGCCAGGACGAACTCGCCAGCGGGGAGGTGACCGCAGGCGGCAACGTAGGGCCTCACTGCCTTCGTCTCAGCTCGCCGGTCTTCCCCGCCGACTTTGCCGCTTACTGCCGCCCTGTTGATGTGAGCGCGTGGGCGGGCAGGGAGATGCTCATCACCTGCTACTACCACACCATCAAGCACCCGCAGGCCCAGGTTGCCATCGCCACCTACGCGGAGCCCTTCACGCTCAAGGAGTTCGAGACGCCCCAGCTTCAGAGCGAGGCCTTCCCCCTGGGGGAGAGCGCGCACTGGCGGCTCGCGACCTGGCGCTTCACCTGCAAGCCGCACAGCAAGGAGCTGGTCGTGCTGCTGCACCTGATGGGCGAGGGCGAGGTGTTCTTTGACGGGGTGACGGCGCGCCCCGTCGGCGGCGAGATAGAGGTGGAGCTGGAGCAGGCCGGCACCATCACAGCTATGCCGCACCTGCGCAGTGTCCGCTGCCGGCTGCACAACCGCACTGAGGCTGCGAAGCTCGTCAAGATCAACCTCGAGGCGACGGTCCCCGGGGCGGGCACAGTGCCCGCCGTCGCGCAGTGCACGCTTGCGCCCAACCAGCAGGAGGAGCTGACCGCAAGCTATGCGCTTGACTTCCGCCAGGCGCACGAGTTGCGCATCACCGTGGTGGGCGCAGAGCCGGATGAGGTCTACCAGGCCTACCATCGCTCGGTGAGCGGCCTGGTCTCGGCCCGCATCATCGAGCCCGCCTTCCGCTCCTGCTTGCTCTCCGGCATCCCGACCGACGAGATAGTGGTCGAGGGCCGCCTCAATGCCAGCGAGGAGATCGCCCGCGGCACCCAGCTCAGCGCCACGCTCCTGGGCACCGGCACCAGCAGCAGCGAGGTCATCCCGCTGAGCGACGACGGCGTACTGGGCCCGTGGCACATCGCGCTTTCCACCGAGGGGATGCTCACCGGCGACCACGAGGTCCAGGTGAAGGCGCGCACTGCCCCAGGGCTGGAGCACGTGCTCAGCCTCCGGCTGTCGCGCGCTCCGCAGGCCGACCTCCAGGTGGCCTATGATGCCAGGCATCGCCTCTGGGTGCACGGCCAGCCCATCTTCCCCATCGGCATCTGCCGCGTCACCGACGACCGAGAGTTGCCCGCGATGCGCGAGGCCGGCTTCAACTTCGTCATCACCCCCTCGCGCGTTGTCAGCTACGCATACGCAGACGCCGCGCAGGAGGCGGGGATGCGCATCGCCATCTCCTCGTCCAGCCTCGACACGGAGATCTTCTGGCTCCTCCTGCGCGACAAGTACTTCCAGCATCCCGCGCTCCTGGGCTGGTACGCGCTGGAGCGACCGGATATGCAGGGCGCCTTCCCGAACGTGGTGGGCGAGATCTACTCGGACCTGGCGGCCTTGGACCCCCATCACCCGATCCTGCTCGCCCTGCGCCCGAACTCATCCCTGCCCGGGTTCGCCGAGGCCTGCGACATCGTCGTCGTCTGGACCGAGCCCGTCCCCCGCTGGCCCATCTCCACCGTCGCCGACGACGTGCAGCGGGCGATCCAGGCCACCGGCGGGCACAAGCCCGTCTGGGCGATGATACAGTCCACCGGCCTGGCCTGGAGCCAGGACGCATCGCTCAAGCAGCAGACCACGGGGCGCGCGCCGACCGCAGCCGAGCACCGCGCCATGGTCTACCTGGCGCTGATGAGCGGCGCCGACGGGATCGCGTACTACTCCTACCGCCTGCCCGCGCGCCAGGGCCTGCCCCCGTACGACATACGCCGCGACGCCCCGGAGTTGTGGGAGAGCATCAAGGAGACCAACAGCCAGCTCATCTGGCTGGCCCCCGTGCTCTCCAACGCCTCTCCTGAGCCCATCGAGCTGCCCGAGGACAGTCCCCTCCGCATGGCGGCCTTCGAGTACGAGGGGGCCAGCTACATCGTCGCGGTCAACCCCGGCGCCAGCGCGACGGCGATCAGCTTCGACCTGGGCGCGGGGCCCCACCAGGAGTTGCCGGTGCTCTTTGAGCGGCGCACTCTCGTGGCCAGCGAGACCGGCCGCCTGGCCGACGTCTTCGACCCCTGCGCCGTGCACGTGTACCTGAAGAAGGGCTAGAAGCCGTTTCAAAACCTCGCGTAGGTCGGGCTTCCAGCCCGACAGTGTCGTTCCCGGAGGGTTTGAAACCACTTCTAGCGCCACCCCTTGGCAAGGCTGCGCCAATCCCGCCGAGCGGGAACACATCTCACCGCAGAGACGCAGAGAACGGCGACGGCGATGCAGACGATCCTGGCATACTGGCGCACCTCGCTCGCCCGATTCCCGAGCAAGCCGGCGGTGGTCTGCGAGGGCGAGCAGTACTCCTACGAGCGCGCCGACGAGCTGTCTCGGTCGCTGGCGGCGGCCCTGCGCGAGCGCTTCCGCCTGGAGCCCGGGCAGCCCGTCGCGGTGGCGATGCCCAACTGCATCGAGTACTTCCTGGCGTACTGGGCGATCGTGCGCGCCGGCGGGATCGTCGCCGCGGTGAATGCCCGCCTCGGCCCCGACGAGATGGCCTACGTGCTCGCGGACACGGGGGCCGGCATCCTGCTGACCCACGGGCGCGTCCGCGATGCCGTGGCAGCCGGGATGCGCGGCGCCGACAACATCCAGCACGTGATCGTGGCGAAGGGCGATGACGGCCTCGCCTTTGAGGACCTGCTCACGGGGACACTCACCCAAGGTGACTGTCCCCGGCTCCCCGAGGACCCGGCGGTGGTCGCGTACACCTCAGGCACCACCGGCAAGCCCAAGGGCGCGGTGATGCGGCACTGCGACCTGGCCTTCAACGTGAAGATGTGCCTGGTGGCTCACGGCTTCCGGCACGAGGACGTTCACATGCTGGCCCTGCCGATGTTCCACTGCACAGCCCTTTACAGCCTGCTGCCCTGCTCGGCGTATCTGGGCAGCACACTCGCCATCGCCCCGCGCCCCGACCAGGCCGCGCTGCTCGACCTGATCGAGACCGCGAAGGTGACCACCTTCCTGGGCCCGCCCACGCTCTTTGCGATGCTGACGATGGGGGATGACCTGGCCGAGCGCGACACCTCAAGCCTCCGCTACCTGGGTTACGCCGGCTCGCCGATGCACCCGGACACCATCCGGCGCCTGCGCGAGCTTCTGCCGCACGTGGACCTGCGCAACTTCTTCGGCCTGACGGAGACCACCTCGGTGACGCACGTGCTGCCCGGCGCCGACGCCCTCAGCCACGCCGACTCGGTGGGCAAGCCGCTGCCGGAGGTCCGAGCCATCATCGCCGACGCCGAGGGCCACCCGCTCCCGCCCGGCGAGACCGGCGAGTTATGCTTCCACCGGAGCAATGTCATCACCGGCTACTGGCGCCGGCCCGGCAAGCTGGAGGAGAGCTTCCGCGGCGAGTGGTTCCGCACTGGCGACCTCGCGCACACCGACGAGGACGGCTACCTCTACGTCCACGGGCGCGAGAAGGACGTCATCATCGTCGGCGGGGAGAACGTCATCGCCACCGAGGTTGAGCGCGTGATTGCCGAGCTGGAGGGTGTGCGCGAGGTGGCCGTGGTCGGCGTCGAGGCGACCGGCATCCGCGCCTACCTGGGCGAGCTGGTCAAGGCGGTGGTCGTCTGCGAGGAGGGCTGCGACCTCTCCGAGCGCGACCTGAAGCGTCACTGCGCGGCGACGCTGGCCAGCTATCAGATGCCGCAGATGGTCGAGTTCCGCGACGAGCTACCCCGCAACCCCGCAGGCAAGGTCCTCAAGCGCGAACTCAAGTAGGTCATTCCCTAGGTCGCGCTTTCCAAGCCGGTCCGCCGTAGCCTTGGCGAAGGCGGGCCCGACTCGTCAGTCGCTTGCGCCCGGGTCAACCCAGTCGGGCAGGATGCCCGACCTACGCGAATAATTCGGCTTAGCTATTCGCGACTCGGTCCCAGATATTGACATCGTACCACGTCGGATCATTGCCCGGAGGCCCGCTGCTGAACTGGTCGGGGTAGTTGTCCGGGTGTACCGTCTGATTGGGCCTCATCCACTTGACGTGGCCGTCAACGAAGGCGATGTTGCAGCCGCCGTTGTGCTCGGTGGTCATACCGTGCGGGCCGGGCCAGCGGAGCTCGTGACGAGCGCTGGTGCTGTAGACGTCCCAACTGGTGTGGTACTCCAGCAGGATCGCGCTCTCAGCCGGGACCTTGACCGCGGCGAGCTTCTGCTGGTAAGGCCCGTAGCCCCAGGCGCACTGGCCGTACGACTTGTAGGTGGAGTTGTTGACAGCGTACGAAGAGGGATGAGCTACGTTACTGTCGTGCGACGGGCACTGGAAGAGCTGGTCGTTCTTGACGTACGGCATGATCAGCATCTCCCAGCTCGCATAGCCATCTCTGTAGCCTGGGAACATCTCGTCATGGTCCCCGAGGTACATCAGCACCCCCAGAGTGAGCTGTTTGAGATTGCTCGTGCACGACGCCTGCCGCGCCTTCTCGCGAGCCCGGGCGAAGACCGGGAACAAAATCGCTGCCAGGATGGCGATGATCGCAATCACCACCAGCAGCTCTATCAGCGTGAAACCCTTGCGCATTCTTATCTCTCCTTAGCCTTCATGGCAATGCCCCACCTCGGACTCTACTACCGGCTTTCTGCCCTTAGCTTGCCCGCCGTAGCTTCAGCGCAGGCGGGTCGGACTTCCGGCTACCGCCCACTGCTGGAGCTGGGGTCGCGGACCCAGTACTTCCAGGTCGGGTCAGTATTGTCTTGCCAGCCAGTCGGGCGATGGTCTCCGGGGGCGATGGAGGTGGCCTTGTACCATTTGGCGTGTCCATCCACGTGACCCACATTCACGCCTTCATTGTGCCTGTCATCATCAACGCAGTTGGCATTGCCGGCGGCGTAAGCGCCGCGCAGGTCCCCCGTGCTGCTGCTGGTCACTTCGCTCAGCATAATCATAGTGGCGGGTTGTCTAACCTTGGAGATCAGCGGCGCCCACTGGCTGGAGTACTTGGCGCGCCACCCCAGGCCATTGCTGGCCGTGGTGCCGTAACCGTTGTATCCGTATGATCCGTATGCAGAGCTGCCCAGGTAGCTTGGACACTGGAAGAGCTGCGTGTTCTTCACGTAGGGCTCGATGTTGTGATACCAATAGCCGTATCCGGCGTTGAGATTGGTGTGGTGGCCGCAAATGCGTCCGTCGTAGTCCTGCGCGTACATCAGTACTGCCAGTGCCAGTTCTTTGATGTTGCTCAGACAGGCCGTTTGCCTGGCCTTCTCCCGCGCTTTCGCAAAGACCGGGAACAGGATGGCTGCCAGAATGGCGATTATCGCAATCACCACCAGCAGCTCTATCAACGTGAATCCCTTGCGCATCTCTATCCCTCCAGT
>CBFDBV010000118.1:0-11637 GCA_965603135.1 uncultured bacterium | reverse complement strand
GAAAGCTCCTTGATGCGCAAGGGGAAGGCGAACCAGGAGAGCGTCACCAGAAGTGCCGGTTGGCGAAGGCGCGGCCGGCCCCGGTCTTGAGATACCTCTCGAACTGCCCGGCCCTCGCGCCATCCTCGAAAGAAATCGCGACGACGAGCCTCCAGGGCTTGTGCTCCGAAGTGTGGGGTGACTTGCCGAAGTTGTGGTCCTCCAGGCGCTGCTGGAGGTTGGAGGTGATCCCGACGTAGCGCCGCTCGGGCTGCGCGAGGCTTTCGAGGAGGTAGACGCACTTCATGCCGCGTGTCCCTCCTCGGAGGGTCTCTCCGTCTGAAGTGTCAGGGGCCCGCCGTCGCCCGCCCTAGCTCGCCTGCGGCGAGCGACGGCGGGCTATGGCGGGCACGCTGCCCTGCGCGACCTCGATGAGTTCGCGCAGGGCAGCGTGGTGGAGGCGGCGGGAATCGAACCCGCGTCCGAGAAGGTGCGTCCAGAGCATCTACGAGCGTAGCGCCCGCTTCATTCACTGAGGAGGTCCCCGGGCGCAGGGCTCTACTCAGTTAGCTCGGTTGGTTACCCGCGCTCGCTCACCGAGCGACGACGAGCGCTTGGCCGATCTTCTTACGCCCGACCCTGACCCGATCGGCGAAAGTCAGGCGGACGTCGCCGTCAATTAAGCGGCGAGTGCCAAGGTTGAGTTGGCAGTTTGGGTTTTCCGCGTTTTACGAGATTGCGGAGATCTCGGCTCGCAGCCCTGATCCGCCAGCTTCCCGTCGAAGCCGATCGCCCCCACGCGTACTATTATACCACCTCGGGCAGGCGCTGTAAACAGCTCCGACAACCGACATCCGACAACCGCCTAACAGCAAACGACCCAGGTCCGAAGTCGGCACTCGGCAGTCGGAGGTCTGAAGTCCGTGTCTGGCGTTAGGTGTTGACGCTTGGAGTCGCACGGTGTAGACTGGCGTTCCCATGCACGACGGACGTCGGACAGCCGACAGCGGACTGCCGACTAACAGCAAACGACTGATGTCGCAGGTCGCGTGTGGGAGGTCGTGAGTCGGAGGTCGGAGGTCGGATGTCGGCCATCAACGTCGCGGCAAAGAGCCCGTTCCTGCTCAAGGATATGCTGGTGCGGCACGCCGAGGAGGTGGGCAGGAGCGACCTGGAGCTTATTGACGCCTCGCGGGGGGCAGCCAACTGGCAGCAGCCGCGCGTCCTGGCTGCCTGGCACGCGCTGGGGCTGTACGCGGCCCGCGCCGCCGGCCGGCCGGATGACGCAAAGCAGGTGGCGGGAGGCCTCGACCCTGAGGCCGCGCACCACAAGGCGTTCGCCGAGTTCGCAGAGGGGCTTGCGCGCGCTTCGGCGGAGTTGGCGGACGGCTGCGAGCTGCTGACCCGCACCTGGGAGTATCTGGGCGAGCAGGTCCTGACCGACCGCTCGCTGGACCGCATCGTCTACGAGTTCGCCGAGGCAGCCGCCGGCAGAATCTATCCGAGCCCGCCCACGCTCAGCTTCGTGCAGCCGATCCTGGCGCGCTACCTGGCGCCTCTGCTCTTCGGGGGCGACCTTGACCTCGCGCGGCAGTTCCCGGTGATTATGTGCGAGGGCGCCACCACCGGCATCGCTCAGGTCGCCGCGACGCTGGCGCGCAACCGTCTCCTCAAGCCGGGCGACTCCGTCGCGATGTGGTGGCCCACCTATGAGCCGCTACGCGACCTCGTCGAGCGCCAGCTCGGCTGCCGCAACGTGCCCAACCACCGCGACCCCGAGGGCGACTGGGCCCTGCCCCCTGGGCGGGACGAGTTGGACAAGCTCCGCGATCCCGCTGTCCGGCTCGCCATCGTGGTCTCCCCGGGCAACCCGGTGCCCGTGGTCACCGACCCGGCCAGCCTGGACGCCCTGGAGGCGGCGGCCGCCGAGCGCCCCGACTTGCTCATCCTCGGCGACTACGTGTATATGCACTTCCTCGATCCCGCCTGCGGCGGGATGGACACGGAGATACGCCGCCTCCCGCGCAACACCATCGGAGCTTACAGCTTCTCGAAGGATTTCGGCCTGGCGGGCGCCCGCATCGGCGCGCTGCTCATTCACCCGGAATGTGTCGCCGAGCAAGCCGTGCGCGAGCTGGGCGAACCGGAGCGCTCCGAGGCCGACGCGTCTTACCGCGCGCGCAGTCCCGCCGAGGTCCCGCCTTGGCGGGACTGCGCACTGCCCCTTTCTGACCGCCTGGTGGCCGACAGCCGGGGCGTGAGCTTCGTGCATATGAGCGGGCTGTCCACGCCGCTCCAGGCCCTCGCCTGCCTGTGCGCCTGCTATGACCTGGTCCCGCCGAGGCGGGACAGCGAGCAGTACTTCGAATGGGTCCGCGCTGAGCTGGGAGGGCGTCTGGAGGCGTTCTACGAGGGCCTGGGGCTGTCTGTGCCCGCGTGGTCGTCGGGGCCCACCAGCCGGTACAGCACGGTGATTGACCTGTGCCAGGTCGCTGCCGCCCGCGGCGGCCAGGAGCTGGCTGAGGCGCTCCGCGAACGGGATCTCTGGGCGTTCATGCTCCACCTCGCGCACGCCCAGCGCGTGGTGCTAACGCCGGGAGAGGGCTTCGGCGCGGGCGAGTGGTCGGCGCGCGTCTGCTTCCCCTCGGTGGATGCCGAGCAATGCCGCGAGCTGGGCCGCCGGGTGGCCGAGGCCGTTGAGGAGTTCGCACGGGGCTCTGCCTGCCCCTTGTGCGACGCAGATCAGCAATAGGCCGTTCCCCAAGCGCGTGATGACCAGCCACTGGCTCATGGAACTGCCCGCTGCCGCGAGTCGTCCCATCTCATAGCTGGCTGCGCGGGGAATGTTGCACGTGCAACATTCTCAGGAGTGCGAGGAAGTGATCGGCCAAGCGCTGCGGCGGAGAGTGTTTCACGTGCAACACTGGATTCGGCTGCGGTGAGCGACCATCGGCGTGACGTCATAACGTCAAAGTCGGCTTCGGGCGCGGATCGGCGTGACGTTATGACGTGAAAGCCGCCCAGGGGTGCTCCAGGGCCCGGCTCGCGGCCGCGGGCAGTGCACCCCGGCTGCTGCCCACAGTCAGGGCCATCCTGGTGACAGTGCCCGACTTGTGGGCGGAAGCCTTGGCGAAGGGCCAGGCACTCTGTTATAATCCTCGTGGCGTGGATGGAGGGACGAAGCACCTTGCTGAAACGCCTGGAGGCGGCGCTGGAGCAGGCAATTGAGGGCGGCCTCGCGCGGGTGGGCGGAGGTGTACAGCCGCTGGAGGTCGCACGGCGGCTGCAAGCAGCGATGAGCGATGCCAGGCTCATCGGCCCCGATTATGCCTACGTGCCCAACCGCTATCAGGTGCGCCTCGCCGACGAGGACTTTGAGGTCCTCGCGGGTGTCGCTGACGATATCGCCGAGCAGTTGGGTGCATATCTCGAGCAGTGCGCGAGGGAAGAGAATTCGGCGTACGGGCACCAGATTCGAGTTGAGCTGAAGGGCGGGGCCGAGCGCCGGGGCCGCATCGAGGTGGCGCACCAGTTCGATGACTCCGCGCCCGGCGCGCGCTTGCTGATAGAATCAGGGCAGCCAGGGGGCAGCTTCGCGGTGAGCGAGCGTGCCGTCATCGGCCGGGACGCCGACTGCGAGGTTCAGTTGACCGAGGGCCGAGTATCGCGGCGCCACGTCCTGCTCGAATGGACCTATCGCGGCTACCTGCTCCGGGACCTGGGCAGTCGCAACGGCACCTTCGTCAACGGCGTTCAGGTTGATGAGGCCATCCTGGCTGATGGCGACCTCCTGGAGGTGGGGCTGGTCCAGCTCCGCTTCGACCTGCCCGAGTAGCCCTGGAGGCGCCGCAGGCCGTTCGTAGGTCGGGCATTCTTGCCCGACTCTGCAAGGAGCGATGACCGACGCCGCAGGGCAGAAGCTGGATGCTGGAGGCTCGAAGCTGGAGGACGACATAGCGGCCGCTGAGGTTGCGGCCGTGTGCTTGGGCCGTGCGCCGTTCGTAGTTTCCAGCCTCCAGCTTCCAGCCTCCGCCGTACGGGGTGATACCCTTGGAAGTAGCTGCTCTGCTGACTGTCGGCAAGTACCTCTTCCTGGTCTGCCTGTATGTGTTCGTCCTGGCGGTCTTTCGCGGGATGATGCGACAGTTGGCGGCAGTGCGCGAGGATGAACCTGGACTGGAGGCCGGAGACGAGCGGCGAGGGTACGCCAAGAGCACCAGGCGAGAGGCGCCGCCGTCAGCCTGGGCCCCGGAGCCCCCGCAGCCATCTCCAGCCTCCAGCCTCCAGCCTCCCCCCTTCGTCCCGCTTCGCGGGACTACGGGCGACAGGTCGGCGGGCAAGCCCGCCTCCGCCGTACCGCACCTGGTCGTGCTGGAGGCCGATGAGGGAGACGCACCCCCTGGCGCCGAGATCCCCCTCAGCGCCGCCGTGACCATCGGTCGCGATGATGAGAACTCCATCACCCTTCAGGACCGCTACGTCTCAGGCCGTCATCTGCTCATCTGTCTGCGCGAGGGCCGGAGAATACTGGTGGACAGCGGCAGCACCAACGGGAGCTTCGTGAACGGACAGCCGGTAGACGCCGAGGTCGAGTTGCGCGATGGCGACCGCATCGCCCTGGGCAGAACCGTCTTCGTGTATCGGGCATCCTGAACGGCGGGCAATAGGCAATGGGCAATGGGCAATAGGGCCGATTGCCCAAGGTTCCAGGTGGTAACCATTTCGCAGGGCCGTCGGCGAGAGCTGGTTATGCTGCTGCTGTCCAGCGCGATCGTGGCGCTGGGCGCGGCGCTCGTGTGCCTGGGGATGGGGCACTCGATCTGGCGGGCCCCCCGGGCGGTGACGGTGGTGGGCGGGTTCATCGCCGCGGCTCTGATGCTGGACCTGGCCGATCCCCGCCGGGACCGCATGCTGCTGCCGGTCGTCTCGCTGCTGGCAGGCTGCGGGCTCATCTTGCTGTGGCAGCTCGACGTGCGCGCCGCCTCGCGGCAGGTAGTGTGGATGCTGACCGGCGCGGGTCTGATGGTCGCCGTCTACTACCTGATCGCCGATGTGCGCGACCTCTCCCGCCACAAGTACACCTGCGGAGTGGGCAGCCTGGTCCTGATGGTCCTGACCATGATCTACGGCCAGGAGCACGGCGGGGCGCGCTTGTGGCTGGGCATCCCCGGCCTCATCTCCTTTCAGCCCACGGAAGTGGTGAAGGTGCTCATCTGCATCTTCCTGGCCGGCTACATCGCCGACCGCGCGGAACTACTGCGGCTTGACACGCGCGCGGTCGGGGCCGTGCACCTGCCCCGCCTCAAGCACCTGGCGCCGGTGGCTGTGCTGGTGGCATTCTGCCTGGCCATCTTCGTCGCCCAGCGCGACCTGGGCGCCGCCGTGCTGTTCTTCGGCCTCTTCGTGGCGATGACATATCTGGCAACGGGTCGCAAGTCGCTCGCGGTCGTCGCGCTGGCGCTGTTTGCCGTCGGGGCCGTCGGCGTCTACCACCTCTTCCCGCACGTCGCCGCGCGCATTGATATGTGGATCAATCCCTGGCAGGACCCTACGGACCGGGGCTACCAGATTCTCCAGGCGCTCTTCTCTCTGGCCGAGGGCGGCATCCTGGGCACAGGCTTCGGCAGCGGCGTGGCGGCCAGCATCCCCGCCGCGACGACCGACCTGATCTTCGCAGTGGGCGCGGAGCAGTTGGGCCTGGTCGGCTCGGTCGCGCTCCTGTTGCTGTTCGCGCTGGTTACCTACCGCTCGTACAGCATCGCCTGGCAGGCCACCGACAGGTTCTGCGCTCTGCTGGCGGCGGGCCTGGCGACCGTGTTCTCGCTTCAGACCCTGGTGATCGTGGGCGGGGTGACGAAGCTGGTCCCACTCACCGGCATAACCCTGCCCTTTATGAGCTACGGCGGGACCTCGGTGGTGGTCAACTTCGTCGCCCTGGCCCTGTTGCTGGCCGTATCGCGGGACTGCGCGCCACACGGCAGTGCCGCTGAAGACTGAGGTTCTTGCGCGATGGAGCAGCTTGCCCGAAGCATCAAGAGGGTCGCGATGGTGCCCACCGTGGGCTTCCTGGTCCTCTGCCTGTTTGTGGCCTACTGGCAGGTGATTCGGGCGCCCGCTCTGCGCGCCGATCCGCACAACAGCCGAGCCCGGGCGCGCCTGAAGGCCATCGAGCCGGGCGAGTTGAGCGACCGCGTCGGCAAAGTGCTCCTGGGCGCCAGGCGCGGGACCAAGGGCTTCCAGCGCACCTACCCCGAGGGCCGGTGTGTCTCCCATCTGACCGGGTACAACTCCCGCAGCGGGCTGCAGCGCGCGCTGCGTGACGCCCTGCTGGGGGTGGGAGCCTATGAGAAGCCCTGGGCCGAGCTGCTGGAGGGGCCACGCAGGGGCAACGACGTGACCCTGACCGTGGACCTGGAGGCACAGGAGCTGGCGACCCGACTGATGCGCCGGCGGCGCGGCGCGGTGATCGCGTTGGACGCGCGCGACGGGGGCATCCTGGCCCTGGTGAGCGCGCCCGGTTACGACCCCGAGCTGATTCTGGGCAGCAAGTGGGACTACGAGCTGTTCCGCGAGGACCCCAAGGCACCGGAGCTGAACCGTGGCTTGCAGGGCCTCTACCCGCCCGGCTCGGTGCTGAAGATCCTGACCCTGGCGGCCGCCCTGGACCTGGATCGTGTCACGCCCAATACCGAGTTGTCATGCCCGGGCGAGTACACTGTCGAGGGCGCCAGGATCACCTGCCCGCGCAGTCACGGGACGGTGGACCTGTCGCATGCCCTCCAGGTGTCCTGCAACATCGCCTTCGCGAAGATGGCCGAACGCGTCGGCGCTGCGGACTTCCGCCGCTACGTCAAGCGCTTTCATCTCCTCGATGCGTTCAAGCTGCCGCTGCCGTCCAAGATGGGGAAGATGGGGGACCTCACCGGCCCCGACGGGCGAGTGATCCTGGCGGAGACGGCCTTCGGGCAGGGCCCAACGCTGGTGACCCCGATGGCCATCGCGCGCCTGACGCTTACCATCGCCAACGGCGGGAGGGCGGTGCAGCCCTACCTGGTGGCTTGCGTCAGCGGTGCGGACGGCCGCGTGCTCGCCACCGGCCAGGGCAGGGACCTGGGAGCGGCCATCAGCCCGGAGACCGCCAGGACCGTGGCAGGAATGATGGTGCGCGTCGTCGAAGGTGGCACGGGGAGGTCGGCCCGCATCAGGGGCGTGTCCGTGGCGGGCAAGACCGGCTCCGCCGAGAATCCCCAGGGGGCGCCGCACTCCTGGTTCACGGCCTTCGCGCCGGCTGACGATCCCCGCGTAGTGGTGACGGCCATCGTGGAGAACGGCGGGACGGGCTCGGAGAGCGCGGCTCCCATCGTGCGCCAGGTTATGCAGCAGCTTCTCTCCGCCCTGGGTGCCATCTAGGCATACGGTCACAGAGGTGAGTTACGGCGATGGTAGGGACTGTGATAGCCAACCGTTACCGGATTGAGGCCGTCATCGGCGAGGGCGGCGTTGCCGTCGTGTACCGAGGCAGGGACCTCACCCTCGACCGTCCGGTGGCCGTCAAGGTCCTGCGCCCCGAGCTGGCCCAGCAGGACGAGGTCGTCTCCCGCTTCCGGCGCGAGGCCCACGCCGCCGCGAAGCTCAACCATCCCAACATCGTGCAGGTCTACGACACGGGCGTGGCTGACGGGCGCTACTACATCGTGATGGAGTACCTCCCTGAGCCGAACTTCAAGCGCATCATCGAGCAGTACGCCCCCCTGCCGCTGCACAAGGTCATCGAAGTCGGCATCCAGTGCTGCGAGGCGCTCGCCTACGCTCACAACGCCGGCATCGTGCACCGCGATGTCAAGCCTCACAACATGCTCTTCACCGATGACGGCCGGGTTAAGCTGTCGGACTTCGGGATCGCCGCCGCCGCCGGCGCCGCCGGCCTGACCGGCGACGGCAAGGTGCTGGGCTCCGCCCATTACATCTCACCGGAGCAGGCGCAGGGAGCGCCCGCGGGCCCGCTGAGCGACGTCTACTCCCTGGGTGTGGCCCTCTACGAGGCGCTGACGGGTCGCACGCCCTTCGACGGCGAGACCGCTGCCGACATCGCCGCCCAGCATCTGCGCGAGATCCCGCCCTCGCCCCGCAGCATCAACCCGACCATCATGCCCTCCGTCGAGTTTGTCGTCAACAAGGCGATGGCCCGCGACGCGCAGCGCCGCTATCACTCGGCAGACGAGATGCTCGGCGACCTGCGCAAGCTCGAACGGGGGGCGGAGCTGGATCAGACCGGCGTGTTGCCCCACGCGCCGGAGACGACCCTGCCGCTGACCCCCAGCCCGGCCGAGCCGTCCGTCCCGCCGGGGCGGGAGCCCGCGTCCGAGCCGGCGCCGTCCGCCGCCGCCCGGGAGCCGGCGGGGAGCCCTGCCCAGGCTATGTTGGCAGGTGTTGGCGTGGGGCTGCTCGTGCTGCTGGTGGTCATCGGCGTCGCCTGGCTCTTCAAGGTCGCTTTCTATCCCGGCGCGCCGCCCAAGATGGTGGAGGTCCCGACGGTCAAGGGCCTGACCAGGGAGGAGGCCCGCCGCGACCTGGAGGCCCGTGGTCTGAGCATAGGACGCGTTGACCCGGAGTACGACGAGGACTGCCGCGAAGGCACGGTCATTGACCAGTACCCCCCCCCGGGCGAGACCGTCGAAGAGGGCAACGAGGTGGACCTGGTCATCAGTCGCGGGAAGGAGACCGTCGCGGTCATCAACGTGACCGGCCAGACGCTTGAGCGGGCCGAGGTCCTGCTTGAGGCCGAGGGCTTACACGTGGGCAAGGTCAAGCCCTTCTACCACGAGACCGCCCCCGAAGGCACGGTCATTGACCAGGAGATCAAGCCCGGCACGGTCGTCAACAAGGGCGCGGACATCCCCCTGCACGTCAGCAAGGGCGCTGAGCCGCTCGAGCCGGCCCCGCCGCCCGAGGATGATGATGCCGATGAGGACCGCCCCGGCGATGAGGGCGGCGAGCCCGGCGGTGAGGAGCCTCGCGTCGTGGACCCGGACGTTGATGTCCGCGCGGACGACACCTACCGCCCTGACGATCCTGCCCTGCGCCTCTTCCACGTGAAGGTAACCGCGATGGGGGATCAGCCGGACCAGAAGATTCAGATCAGGTGGCGCGACAAAAGCGGTGCGTTGCTTGTCGAAGACCTTGGGCTCCTGCAGCCTGGCGACACCAAGAGCAAGTCCATCCGAACCGAAGGGACCGTGACAATCGAGGTCTACCACAACGACGTGCTGGTCTACCACGACACCTGCCCGGTGCCTGAGGGGGAAGAGGCACCTGAGTAAGGGAGGAGAGGTATCCCGCATCTCGCCTCCCGCCTCCAAAGAAGGGTGTGTTTGAATATGAGAGATCACTGCAAAGCCTTGTTCATCTGCGTGCTGATTGTGGCTGCGGCGTTGTGCGCGGCTCCGGTCCTGGCGGCCGGGGCCACGGTTGCAGGCGCCACGAACCTGGTGTCCGCCGAGAACGGCGGCCACGTCGTGGACTACTCCAGCGAGGCCCTCGACGAGAACCGGAAGGTCAACCCGAAGTGGCAGGTCACCAACCTCATTGACGGCAAGTTCGTGACCGGCACACACATCCCTGCGGATGCCTACGGCTGGAGTTCACAGGGCATGCCCAGCCCCGAGTCCCCCGAGTACGTGATCTTCGCCTTCGCGGGCGACCAGCCTCGGCTCATCAGCCGCGTGGTGTGCGATCCCACCACCGCCGACCCGGAGTTCCTGGGTCGCTGGGCGAAGGACATCAGGATATCGGTGTGCACGACGGAGAAGCCGGATGGCCCGTACAAGACGGTGGGCACGTATCTGCTGGTGCGGCGCGGGATCAAGCAGACTTTTGACTTCCTGCCGGTGGAGGCGCGCTTTGTCAAGCTGGAGATAACGGGGAACTGGGGCTCGGACTTGTGTGTGGAGATGGGGGAGTTCGAGGTTTACGAGGCGATTGTGGGCGATGACGTACTGGACCAGTTGATAATGCGGCTGATGAACTTGCTGGAGGACTTGAAGCGTTACCGCGACAGCCAGCGCTACCAGCAGGTGCAGGAGACCACCGAGGCGGTCACCACCAAGCCCGAGGAACCAGCGGCAAAGGAGTAGGGCCAACTTCGGTGTCACACCAGCATGGGGGAAGCCGCGGCCCGCCGCACACGGCGAAACGGAGAGGTGCGCCGCTCATAGTCGCGCCGCTTGCTGAACTCAGTCGTCAAGTAAGCTGTCCCCAATTCCCCGTGCACTATGGTAGACGTATTCGCCATTTCTGGGCACATTGATGGACCTCCTGGAGGTGGACGGGATGCCGCCGAATACCGCTCCCTCTGCGGTGCTGAATGCACCATATCTAGTACGTGACGAGTCGCTGGTCCGGACCATGCTCGAGTGCGCAGTGAATCACTTGCGTTGCCGCACCGTCCTCGTGAAAAACCGCAACACCGAGCTGAGTGCAGACCTGCTGGCCTTCGCGAGCGATATGAAGGCGCGCCTCGTGGAGACCAATGCCGATACGGATACGTGCGAACGCTGGGTAGCAGGTCTCAGCGAAGCCAGAGAAGTGTACCCCGACGCGTCCGTGGTAATGCTGCCTGGCGACTGCTCCCTAGACGACGAGGCGCGGGACGGGCTAGGGCAGCTAGTGGCGGAGCTGGGCCGGCCCGACGCCGGCATGGTGCTGGGAGTGAGCGAGGCGGGGTTGAGGGAGCCGTACGCCCACAAGCAGTTCTTCGAGTGGCTGGTAACGTACCCGCTAGCAGCCGCATTCTTCGGCGAGGCGTTCAGGACAATAGTCGCGAAGCGCATATACAAACCGCGCACGGAGATCTGGGGTCTGTCCCCGGTCTGCCGCGATGAAATGATGGGACTGCGGTGGACCGCCGGCGACATGACGGTGCCAATGCTGGAAACAGCCGTGCGGCGGGTACGCCGTGTGACCCGCGTTTCGCTGGGCCGCATGCGGGATCAGGACCCGCCTGACGCCAAGGGCGCGGTTGTTCAGGCCCTCCGGTTGCACTGGACCTTCAACACGTACCGCGTCCTGTGGGACTGGCCCCTGGACCCGCGCGTGTATGACACGCTGCAGTTGGACGCGCATCGCATCCTCTCCCAAGCGCTCAGCGCGATACGCGACCAGTGGGGCGACTGGAAGGAATCAATCGCACCCACCCCGGACTGGCAAACAGATAACTACGCGTTCAAGACCAGGTCCGCCGACGTCGGGTTTGATGTGGGCTGGGGAGAGACGTGGGAGGTGCGGGGGGCCTCGGTCAAGTTCACGGAGTTGGACAGCGTCTTCGCCTTCCGAGCCCTGACCTTGTCCGGGGAGAGGCCCGAGCACGCGCTGGCCCAACTCGCGAAGCTCCGCTCGGAGGATTCTGAGGACACCGCACTTATGTAGGCTCGGCTCTCGGGTTGGGGCGCGATTCCTGAGGCCTCAGGACACGCCCTAACCTCCGCTTAAGAGTCGCAGGTGCAAGAGAGGAATGAGATCGGACTTCTGGCTTGACAGGCGTTCGCGAAAAGCGTACAATCGTTCGCGATATGCAAACAGCGAAAGTGCTCCTGGCAGAGGCTCTGTGGCCGAAGGCGCGGCGGCGTATTCTTGGGCTGCTGCTGGCACACCCCGACGAGG
>CBFDBV010000117.1:0-11671 GCA_965603135.1 uncultured bacterium | reverse complement strand
TTTGACAGACTGCCGCCGTGTGGTATAATCACCGCAGGCGGCACCAGGCAGGAGGCATTCTCGATGTCTCTGGACTCAGGCATCAGGTGTTCGTGCGGATGTCGCATCACCGAAAGCGATATCCAGCAGCAGGGCTTCGTGATGAGCCAGTGGAAGCCGGTCTTCGTCTACCTGCGCTATCACTGCCCCCATTGCCACGAGGACGGCGAGGAACTCGTTGACCTGGCAGACTGGGACATCTCTCTGCTGCGCGCGCCGACCGAACTGACGCCGGAGGAAGGAGAGCGCCTTGCCGCCCTGGGGCCGATAGAGGCCGACGAGATCATTGCGTTCTCGCGTCGCCTCAGGCTCGGGGGTGGCACACCGCTTCAGCTATTAGCTAATAGCTGATAGCTGTTAGCTGATAGACCGGCTGCGGAGGCGGGGCGTGCAGGAGTACCTCGAGGGTGCTCTCTCTCAGCTCCTGGTCGGCGATGGTGATGCTCGCGGCCTGCCGCACCTTCAGGATCCACTCCCCGCGCGCCGACGGCAGCTTAGCGACCATGATGCGCGCCCTTATCTCCTCGGCAACCTCCGAGAGCGGCTGAGTATCTGCCCGCTTGCGGTCCTCGACCTTCAGGATACAGTAGCCGTCGGGGGCCTCGAACACCGCCGAGAGTTGGCCGACCTCGAGGGCAAACGCCACGTCGCTGATCTCCCCGGCGTAGTCAGCCCGCTCGAAGTATCCCATGTCGCCACCCCTGTCCTTGGTGGCGGGGTCCGTGGACAGCGCCCGGGCCAGCCCGGCGAAGTCGCTGCCCGGTTGCGCAAGGGCCTCGTGAACCGTGTCGGCGTCCTCGCGGCTGTCAAAGAGCATCATACGCGCCTTCACGCGCTCGCCGCGGCGGAACTCCCGCCGGTGCTCGCGGTAGAAGTCCTTGACCTCCTGCTCATGTATCCGCATCTCGGCCCGCGTTAGCTTGTCCAGCAGCAGATCAACTCGCAGGCGCTCCATGAACTTCTCTCGCGTGATCTTCATATTGTCCAGCCGCGCTTCGAAGTCCGCCTCAGAGCCCACCTCCGAGATCGCGCGCTGCAGCCGCACGCGCATCTCATCATCGTCCACCTCCAGGCCCTGCTGAGCGGCGGCGGCCAGGACGAGCTGGGTGTCCATCATCTCAACGAGCACGCTGGGGCCTCTGTTGCGGCGCAGCTTCGTGAGCAGGTCGCCGACGGTGATCTTCTGCCCGTTGATCGTCGCCACGAGGCGCTTGTCCTGCTCGGCGGGCGTGCAGGCAGCGAGAAAGCTGAGCGTCACCGCGGCCAGCAGGCCGGCGACCACCCGCACCTTGCGTACTCCCGCCCAGCCGTCAGAGGCGCTTGGTTGCATACTTAGTCATCATCTCCCGATGGTTCCTCTACTTGACCCAGGGCCGCCAGGCTCGTCGGCACGTATTGAATCCCGCCCTCGTAGATGATGGCGCTGGGCCGGCCCTGCTCCACGTGCTCGAGCAGCTCCTCCAGCAGCTCATAGCCCCAGAAGTAGCCGGGCGTGTCCTCGCGGTACTCGATGAGGATGGAGTGCGCTCCTATCTCCACGCGGCCGCGGAAGCCCTGCTCGGGCGTCCGCACACTCCTGATGACCAAGCGCTTGGCCAGGCGCTCCTCCAGCCGTCGGATACGCTCCTCCAGGTTCATTCGATCTCGCCCGGCTGCTAGACTGTGACCGGCTCGGTCAGCTCGGTGTCCTCGTCTTCGTACGGCGGCAAGCAGGCGCACAGAATCACGAGCGGCTCCTCGCTCGTGCAGGTTATGCGGTGCTCAGCCCCGGCGGGAATGAGCCGCGCGTCGCCCGCGCTCACGCGCTCGATGCGGGCCGCAACCTCCAGCGCCCCCTCGCCTTGCAGCACATAGTATGTTTCCTCCGAGTTCAGATGGCGGTGGCGGTGAGTGCTCTGCCCGGGCTTGATGGTCGCCCGCGCCAGGCTCAGGTTCCGCGAGCCCTCCCGCTCGGGCCGCACCAACTCCACTATCCGCGACCCGTCCGGGGCCACGAACTCGTCGGTCATCGCCGGCGCTCCTTGCTAGGCTCCTGGCGCGACCCAGATGGGGCTCGACCAGGCCATCTGGCCGTTCGCCTGCGTCACGCGCACGTAGTAGTAGTCAGCACTCTCTGCGTGGAAGCGGTCATCCTCCAACTCGATTCTGGCCTCGTACGACGGCGGCAAGACCAGGCGGTGGATGAGAAACGACTCGCTGGTGAAGGGGCCCGTGAATTCTGTCACCGACCTCTCGGCCAACTCCCGCAGGCTGCGCTCGACGGTGTGCTTGGTGGGCCGGCTGACCTCCAGCCGCAGCGTGGCGTCGGCAGGCCCCTCGATATCGAAGCAAAGGCCCTTGGTGGGGTCCTCCGCGAAGCAATCCTGGCGCGAGGTGTAAGACTGCCATCGGCAACTAGTGTCCGTCAACTCCAGTACCTTGTCGCGCAGGTCCTCCTCGTACGGGCCCGACTGCCAGCAGGGCATCACGCGCTGGATCGTGGCGCCGTCCAGCGTCAGGCGCAGCTCCCATTCCACGGTCCGCGGCATCTCCAGCGTCGCCCACGGCCCCCATCCCCAGCGGATCCGGCAGCGCGCGCGCCCGGGCCAGGGGTCGAGCCCCGGCCTCTGCCGGCCGAAGGCGCGTGCGATCGGCTCGCCGTTGCGCAGCAGCTCGACCATCGAGATCTCGTCCCACCCCCGGACCTTTACTACGATCTGCCGCTGCGGCGTCGGCTCGAGTTCGCTGCCCATCGGCACGCCGTTGAGAATGAAGTCCAGCTCGATGCGGTCGCCGCTCACCGCGTAGCAGCGCCGACTGCACAGAGCCTGGAAGACCGCCTCGCGCGTTAGCTCCGGCGCCAGCACCGCCGTCAGGCCCTCGCCGTAAGCGCCCGGATAGCCGTAGTGGTCGTCAGTGCCAGCGACGAATCCCAGGCGCATCCCCTGATCCAGCGCCCACTGCACGGTGCTCTCGGTGCTGCGCCCGCTCATGGAGTGCCGAATGTACGCGTGTAGGCCCCGATCGCGCTCCGCACCGCCGTGCTCCGAGAAGATCTCGACGATCGGGCTGACCGAGGTATCCACGTGCTCCCACAGGATACCCCGCCAGCCTCGCGGATATGCCGGGTGATGCGGCACGATGATCGCGCCGGTCTTCCGCGCGTGCTCCTGAAGCTCGCCGAGGGTGTCCAGGTAGACCAGCTCGCCGGCCTCGTCGGGATAGACGATGTGATAGTCGCCCCATCCGCTCGAGTGCCACTCATAGCCCAGCAAGGTGACGAACTCGCCTGGCTCGTAGTACTCGGCGGTCAGCTCTTTGACCTTGGGCCAGCTTTCTTTGACCCGCTCAAAGCCCTCCTGCCAGAGCATGTGCTTATCCTGGGGCATCTTCGGCATATCCGGCCACTGCGAGTGCGCAGCGTGCGCGAAGAAGTCCAGGTGGCTGTGGGCGATGTCGAAGGATCGCTCCAGCGACCCCTTCGCCAACCCGACCGCATTGTGATTGTGTATGTCTCCCCAGTAGATGTCACAGTCCATCGCGCACCGAGCCCTCCCTCGTCAGCGCCGGCAGTGGAGCATCGTTGTTGCCGTTACCCCTTTGCCCCTTGCCCGTCATTCGACGTTCAGCTTCAGGATGTAGTCCTGCAGCTCCGCCTGGAGCGTCTGCAACTCCTGCTTGAGCGCGGCGACCTCGCCGCGCACCTTGTCGAACTCGTCCTCCTGCGCGGTCAGCTTCTCCACGTACTTCTTATAGAGGTCGCTGTCGTGGTCGAGCTGCTCCATGTTCTGCCTGATGCGCTCCTGCTCCTGGCCGATCTCCTCCAGCCGCGCCTCCCTATCCGCGATCTGCTGTGAGACCTCGGCTACCTTCGTCTTCATCTCCACGATGCGCTGGAGCGCGGCCTTCGCCTGCTCGCTCATCTTCTTCGTCCTGATGTACAGCGCGATCTGGTCCACGCCCTGGTCGGTCAGCGCCACGGTCTCCATCAGGTCCTTCTGCTCGACCACGGTGAGCTTCTCGGTCTTACCGGGAGCGACCACGACCTTGAAGCGATAGAGGCTGCGCGTCTTCTCCTCGGGCTCCTTGGGCTCGACCAGCTTCCAGTCATCGCGCAGCGGGTGCTCGACCAGCACGGTTCGCTCCTCGCCGGCGCGGTTCGTGATCGCGTACGTCATCTTCATCTCTTGCTTGCTGGTCATAATCAGCACGCCGCGGGAGATCTTGAGGCTGATCTGCGTATGCGCGCCGCCCTCATGCTTGGGCGCGACCTCCACGCCCAGGTCCACGGCGTAGCTGATGAGGCGCTCGTCGCCCTGCCCCAGGTCCTCGATGAGCGCATCGCCCGCGTAGGCGCCGCCGTCGAAGACGGTGATCGGCCCGCCCATCAGATGCAGGCCGGTGTCGTTCTTGAGCTTCAGCCCATTGAGCGGGTGTACGGCGTTGGCGCTTTGATTGTATATTGAGACCTTGCTGGCCTCGATCGCCTGATTGACGATGGGGATCATCGCCGAGCCCTGGCGAGCGATGGAGATGGGCTGCGTGATGGCGTACTGGAACAGTTCCCCGACCTCCTCGCCCGCAGCGGCCGCGGCCACACCAGCGCCCAGCAAGCGACCTATCACAGGGACCTCAGCCAAGAGGGGCGTGCGTCCAGCTCCGCCGTAGCCGGTGGCGATGGCGCCCTTCTCGCCCCTCGCACGCGCGGCATCGGCCGGTGCTGCCGGCGCGGCAGCCGCCTCATCGGTTAGAGCCTCCTTGCGCCGCTCCATCACGCCCTCATAGACCTGCGGCGCCGCGGCGACTTGCACGTACACGGGCACCTCCGGCCGCGGGGCGTAGAGGGGCTCATAGAGGTCCTGGGTGAAGCTGATGGGCCGGCCGGAGACGAGGGCCATTCCCACGTTGCTCCAGTCCTCATCGGTGGTGTTCTCGACGATGGCCCAGCCCTGAAGGAAGCTCTCGCCCTCGTCCGCCACGAGCCGGTAGGTGGTCTTCCAGACCGGGGTCTCCAGGAGGTATCCGACCGCGACCGGGCGCGGCCCCTGGCCCTTGAAGGAGAGAGTGACCTGCCGCTTGGAGACATCGCGGTTCGCGGCGATGGCCGCCAGCGCCTTCTGCAGGTCCGCGTTGAGGCTCTCATCCAGCAGACTCACAGACTTCATCTGCCAGATGGGCACCTCCACGATGCCCGCCTCGGTGACCAGGTTGAGCACCATGAAGGTCAGCACGTTTTCGCCGACCGACTTCTCCTGCGCCTCGACGCCCAGGATCGTGCCCTGGACCACTCTCTCGGCCGCGACCTCGACACTTGCCCCGCGCAGGCTGTCGAGCATCTCGTCCAGCGACGGGTTGTCCGAGATGTCCACCGCGAACGACTGCAGCGTCCGGTAGAGCGGGTCCTGAGGGGCGTAGGTCACGGGCCCGATGGTCCCGCCCCCGAAGTCCTGGAGCACCATTGACTTGAGGATGTCATTGATCTGCTCGACGCGGAAGGACATCGGAATGGTGGCGTCGCCCTGCACCATTCCCTGGTGCTGAAAGTACCCGACGCCGCTGGAGAACAGCACGACGCGCGTCAGGGGCAGCTCCGCGGCGCCCACCAGGGCGGCCGTCAGAGCCACCAGCATGATACAGACAACTGCTCGCCTGGTCTTCATCATACTCCTCCTCACAGATAGTGGTCTCGATACTCTCCCCGCCCAGTTGCGATTCGAACTTGGCGCCGCCCGAGATGGTATCGGCGTCCTATCCGTTCCTCGTAGTCGTTAGTCGGAGGTCGGAATCTACACGCCCTTCACCGCCCCCAGCACGTTCGTCGCGCTCGCGACGTACAGCGGCACCGCGCGCCGCTCTGCGTTGATCCACTCGGGCGCCTGGCCCTGCTCAAGCTCCTCAATGACATCATCCACGAACATCCTGGCAGTCTCCGGGTCGAGCTTATCGAGGACCATCGCCACCCAGCCCCCCGGCGTCGCCCAGTACCCACCGTTCTGATAGGTCCCGGGCGCAACGTCCGCGAGCATTCGCTCCCAGGTCTCCTCGCCCGGCAGGTGCCTCACGCACCCGCGCAGGATGCAGTCGTCATAGTGATCGAAGAAGAACTCCGCGATGTGCCGGGTCTGGCTCTTGCTGGCGGCACGGATGACTCCCGCGTAGGCGCTGGCCCACAGGTCCACCTGGTCGCAATCGCCGGTCGCCGCGCGAAACATATGCGTCCGGTCGTCCAGGAACTCGGGCAGCGCCTTCGCATGGCGCTCAGCGGCCTCGAACCAATCGTGCGCGGTATCGTGGTCCTCGGCCTCCTGGGCCATGTTGGCCAGCAGCAGGCAAACCTCCCAGTAGAGCAGCGAGGAGAACAGTACCTCGCCGGTCTTCGCCACCGTGTCCGTGAATCCGTATGCAGAATGTGGCTCGTTGGGGTCCACGAAGACCAGCGCGTCCTCGCTGAGCGGCACGGTCGCCATCGCGTCCATCAGCGCGTTGCGCCGCTCCCGGAAGAAGTCATAGTCTCCGGTGAGGTCCACGTATGCCTTGACCAACTTGACCGCGAACTGCGCGTTGTCGGTCGGCGGCCTGCCGAGCGCCGGGTTACGCGCATTGACGACGTAGATCGCAGCGCCGTCCGGGTCCACGCGGTTGGGCATCAGGCCGTCCTCGCGCTGGCGGCTGAAGAGGTAGTCAATGGCGGCGGCTATCTCCTCAGGGGCCATCAGGTAGCCCGCGCCCTCGACCGCGTAGCAGAAGTCGCGCATGTAGATGCCCGAGTAGTGCCCGGAGCCATCCGGCTGGTAGATGATGGTGCCATCGCTCGCCTCGATGCGCGCCGCTTCCAGGCACTGCTGCGTGATCTTCTCCAGGCGCCGGTATTGCCCGGCCTCTATCTCGATGGGCCGCAAGAAATGCTTCATAGGGTGCTCCCGGTCGTTGGTGGCGGGGGGCTATCGGACTTCTAACGCGCCGATCAGGTCGGCTATGCGGGCCACGTTATGACGTCGGCAGTACTCATCCAGGCCCTCGATGACCCGTACCGTCGAGGCGGGCTCGACGAAGTTCGCCGTCCCGACCGCCACCGCCGTCGCTCCCGCCAGGATGAACTCCAGCGCGTCCTGAGCGGTCATTATGCCGCCCATCCCCACCAGCGGCAGGTCCACCGCTTGCGCCACCTCGTAGGTCATTCTCACCGCGACCGGCCGGATGGCGGGCCCCGACAGCCCCCCGGTGACATTGCCCAAGTGGGGCCGCCGCGTCATCACGTCAATGCTCATACCCAGCAGCGTGTTGATGAGCGACAGCGCATCTGCGCCGCCATCTGCCGCAGCCTGTGCAATCTGTGTAATGTCGGTGACGTTCGGCGACAGCTTGACAATGACGGGCACTTCCGAAGTCCTCGCGACGGCCTCCACCAGGGCCCGCGTCAGGCCCGGGTCGGTTCCGAAGTACATACCCTCCCGCTCAACGTTCGGGCAGGAGATGTTGACCTCCAGGGCGCTGACGCCCTCGGCCTCGCCCAGGCAGGCGGCAAGCTCCACGAACTCCGCGACGTTGCGGCCGGAGATGTTGACGATGATCGGCACGCCGAACTCCCGCAGCGCGGGCAGCTTCTCCTTGAGGAAGCCGCCGACGCCCGGGTTCTGAAGGCCGATGGCGTTGAGCATACCGCCGGGCGTCTCGCGCACGCGCGGGGGCACGTTTCCGGCGCGAGGCTCCAGCGTCACGGCCTTGGTCACGATGGCGCCCAGCCGCGAGCAGTCCACGTATGGCGCATACTCGGTGGCATAGCCGAAGGTCCCCGAGGCGCACATCACCGGGTTGGCGAGCTTCAGGCCCGCCAGCTCCACCGACAGGTCGGGCTGCATCCTGCTCATAGCCCCATCCTGTCCCACGCGATTTCCGTGGCATCGAACACGGGGCCCTCCGTGCACACCCGCACGTACTCCTGGTCCCCCGCCGCGGCGGGCACGACGCAGCCCAGGCAGGCCCCGACGCCGCAGCCCATCCACTGCTCCATCGAGACCTGCGCGGGCAGGTCGTGCTCGTCGCAGAGCCTGGCGATGGCCGCCAACATCGCCTTCGGCCCGCAGGCGTAGACGCGGTCAGCGTCGCGGCGCTCCAGTTCTCGCTCGAGCACCTCCGTTATCAGGCCGGTCTCACCCGCCGAGCCATCCTCGGTGCTGGCGATGAACTCCTCGCAGCGCGAGGAGAGTTCCGTCCAGCAAACGAGGGCGTCCTCGTTGGCCGCGCCGAACAGCGCCCGCACATACGCGTGCAGGTCCGAGGTCCTGAGCACATCCGCCAGGAAGATCAGCGGCGCCACGCCAACGCCGCCGGCCACCAGCAGCACATTCTCCCCCGCCTCGGGGAGCCTCCAGCCTCTGCCCAGCGGGCCGAGCAGATCGTAGTGCATGCCCTCATCGTGGGTGCCGAGCATCTCCGTGCCCCTGCCGGCCACGCGCACGAGCAGCCAGAGCCGCTCCCTCTCCGGCTGGGTGCGCATCACCGAGAACGGCCGCCTGAGCAGCGGCTCCAGGCCGTCGCTGAGGCGCAGGTGCACGAACTGCCCCGGCCGAGCGGCCCTGGCTATCTCCGCGCAGTGCAACTCAAGGAGATAGTGCCCGGGAGCCGCCTGCTCGCGGTGCAGCAGTTCGGCGACCGCTCGCGGCATTGCCCACCTCAAACGGCAGAGGCTGGAAGCTGGAGGCTGGAAACGCGCCCCAGGTGAGCGGCTGGCGCCTCATCTTCCCCAGGACCCAGCATCTGCCCGGTCAGTTCTGTGCGTCGGCGTACATTATAGCACACGACGCCCTCCGGTGCACAGACAGCGCGCCGCACGGCCGTTCGCGGTTCACCCTTCTTTGCCCCCTCGCCGCGAAGGTCGCTGTCCAGCCCTCGCGGAATACTGAAACATAATCTGTGCCGATGAGCGCAGGCCCACCCGCAGGTGGGGAGGGGCGTGCTGCTGGAGATGTTCGTCAACAGATGGACGATGGGCGTTCGTTGAGGTGCCCCCCATGCACGGCTGGCGGCTGGGAAAGATCTTCGGCATCAACATCGAGATCAATCACACCTGGCTCATCATCTTCGCGCTGGTCCTCTACAGCCTCGCGACCGGGATCCTGCCAGAGCGGCACCCGGAGGTGGCCCGCAGCCAACTCTGGCTGGCCGGGCTGGTGACGACCTTGCTGTTCTTTGCCTCGCTGCTGCTGCACGAGCTGGCGCACTCGGTGATGGCCGGGCGACTGGGGATGAAGGTGAGGCGGATCACGCTGTTCATCTTCGGCGGGGTCGCCCAGATGAGCCACGAGCCCAGGAGCGCGCGCTCGGAGTTCCTGATGGCCATCGTCGGCCCGCTTATGAGCCTCTTCCTGGGCGGCGCCTTCTACCTGTTGTGGACTGCGCTGCGGGCAGTGGACGCACCTGCTGTGTGGACCTCTGCCTGCTACTGGCTGGCGTGGATCAACGCGCTGCTGGCCACCTTCAATATGCTGCCCGCGTATCCGCTCGACGGGGGCCGAGTGCTTCGCTCGATTCTGTGGGCTGTGTGGAAGAGTCTGGAGCGCGCCACGCGTGTGGCCGCCGGCATCGGCCAGGCTTTCGGCTACGGGATGATAGCGCTGGGAGTCCTGCAACTGGTGGCCGGCCTGGTCGCGAATGGCCTGTGGCTGCTCGCGCTGGGCTGGCTGCTCACGAGCATGGCGGGGGCCAGCTATCAGCGCGTGCAGATCCAGCGCCTCCTGGGCGACGTCTACGTCCACGACCTGATGAGCGCTCCCGTGGCCACCATCCCGGCCGGTGCCAGCCTCGACCAGGCTGCGCATCAGTACTTCCTGCCCGCGCGTTTCACGGCCTTCGGGGTGGATGACTGGGGGCAGGTCGTGGGGCTGGTGCGGATGGATGACCTTCAGGGCGTGCCGCGCGAGCGTTGGCCGACGACCACGGTGAGAGAGGTCGCGCGGCCGCTGGAGCCGGAGAAGATGACCATCGCGGCGGACAAAGAGGCGGTCGAGGCGATGATGCAGATGGCCGAGAACGAGCTGGGGCGGCTGCTGGTGACCGATTACGCCGGCAACATCGTGGGCATCATCAGCCAGAGCGACATCATGCGCCTGATTCGGGTCAAGGGTGGGCTGGGCATCTAGGAGCAGAATCCAACACACACGTTTGACAAGCGGGACTGTGGGGAGTATAATACGGACAGCTCATCTGCCAGGTGCAGAAGGAGTACCTACGCCGTCCCTCGGGGCGGCGTTTGCCTTTCCACCCAGCTATCCCGCTCTGTTCTGAGCTTGCGCCGTGTGTGCTCCCGATCTGTGGGATAGGCTGTGACCAGAACGAAGACCCTCCGCTTCTTCGCGAGAACCACTAGGTAGTCAAGCTCCTCGACCCACAACAGCCACCTTGTCTCGCCTTTCCGCTTGTTGCGCCATGAACTCACAGCGCGGTCTTCGGCGTTCTCGATGATCGGTCGTACCCACGGCACGCGTTCAGAGCGAGGGATGTCCATCTCGCGTTCCGCACTAGCCATCGGCTTGCGGGAGGTCAAGTGCCAGAAGGCTTCCTCGCGGCCATCGGGACCCCGGCGCGTGTCAATGACCACTGGCAACGACCGGAATACCGGCCTTGTCTCCTTGAAATCCCGCTCGAAAGCTACGTAGACCTGCTCCAGGAAGCCTTGCCAGTCACCTCCATAATCAGCATAACATAATTCAGGCGCCAGCCACGGTGGGCGGCTCATCGCTCTGCCCCCGTGGGCCGCCACACGAATAGGTTGACTTTGTCCTCCCTTAGGAGCGTCGTTGCTAGCAGGCTGTACCCGGATCGTTGCCGCATTCGCTCGACGAGGCCGGTTTTCGCTTGGCTGGTGCATAGACCGCGATTCGCGTAGGACACTGCACCGATTAGCAGATCCGCGAGTTGGAGCAGTTCAACTTCATCGGAGCGAACGGTCTGAACGCGCTGTAGGATCTCTCTTTCGAAGTCATACATGTTGTTGCAGAGCACGTCATGAAGCTTTGCCATCTTGGCCCCACTGCGCGTGTCCTTGATGTCAACGTAGATCGCGTACTCAGACCCTGGCTCGAGGATCACCTTGAGCATGTCGAAGTACATCTTGTAGTACCAGGTGTCGTGATCCTGCTCGAAGGCTTGGTGGTCGAGCGTCTCTTTGCCCGTCGCGATCAGCGCGCGGAAGTGCAAGTCGTCGTCATCGAAGAAGTAGTCCACCAGGTCCATATACAGTTGAGCCTTCGCCGGCGAGACCTTCGTCCATTTGGCCTCGAACCCCGGGGGCATACCATGACGAGCTTTGATCTCTCGGACGCGCACAAACGCGGCCGCAGCCTTCGAAGTGGGGCACCAGACCCCCCCGAGGACCATGAGGGACTGTCCATCACGCGGCAAGTGGCAGCTCTCATCACAATAGACGCTAAAGGCCTCGCCCACGGGTCAACCTCCGCTGCTCGTTTGGTTCATCGCGACATTGCGCCACTGGCGTCATGAGGCCAAGCGCTGGATGGCTTCCCAGTCGTGCCCCATCGTCCGTAGCCGCCGGACTTAGTGCAGCGAGGGCAGCATCTGCTCTCGCGAGGGCCTTAGCTGCGCCAGGCGGACGGGGCGGCCGCCCTGCTGGGCTGAGAGGTCCGCAGCCACCAGC
>CBFDBV010000116.1:0-11772 GCA_965603135.1 uncultured bacterium | reverse complement strand
CGCAGCCGCGCCATCACTCGCACCAGCTCGTCAAACTGCTCCATCGGCTATGACCCTGGCCCCGCACGGCGGCATCCCAAATCGTGAGAATGCTAGGGTTCTGCGCGGCGCCGGCTCCGCTTCGGTGGGAAACGAGGATCCTGGTCACCTCGCGGCCCGCGGTCCTTCCCCTCTTCAGTAGGGCGGGCTTCCAGCCCGCCAGGCAAACCGTGCGCTTCCGATGGCGGGCTGGAAGCCCGCCCTACCGGGATGGTGAACGGCTGTGCTAGCTCCCGCTCTCTCCCGTCGCGTTCGCCGGCGCCTCCTCAGCGGGTTCCTTCTTCGCTCCCGCGGGGCCGAACTCGGGCATATCAGTTGGCACCGGCATGTAGATCTCGTTGAGTTCCTGGAAGCGGGGGTCCACGATCTGCACGTTGGACTTCTCTATCGCGTCGTCCAGGAGTGTTCGCAGTGGCTTGGCGTGTGCCCCCTCGTAGTCGCGCTTCACGCGATCCTTGTCCTTCTCCCAGCCAGCCTCGCGGGCTGGCTTGCGGTCATCAAGCTTGACGATGTACCACTGGCCCTCGGCGGGGATCGGGTCGCTGACCTCGCCCACCGCCAGCTTATTGGCGGCCACGCGAATCGGCTGGGGCAGTACTCGCTCCAGCGGCGTGTCCTCCCGCCTCTTCCCGCCCCGAGCCTTCGTGTAAGGAGCCAGCGAGTACACCCGCGCCAGGTCGCCAAAGCTGGCCTCGCCCTTCTTGATCTCAGCGAGCACCTCCTGGGCGTCCTTACTGGAGGCCACCACGATCTCGCTCAGCGACACCAGGGTCGGCACGGCGTACCGGTCCTTGTGCTCGTTGAAGAACGCCTTGAGGTCCTTTTCCGCGTACTTGACGTCTTTGAGGGCAAGCTCCCGGGTGAGCATCGCCATCTTGAGGGCCTCGCGCCACTCCTCCTCCGACATATTCCTGCTTGCCAGCCAGCGGATGAAGTCCTGCTCGGTGGGGAATTGCTTCTTGGTCTCCTCGATCTCCTTATTGAGGTCCTCCTCCGAGACCGTGAGCCCCTCCTCCTCGGCCATCTGCTTGATGAGCTGGCGGTCTATCATGTCGCTGAGGGTGTCGCGACCGAAGTTGCGAACCAGGCGCTTGTTGAACTCCGACTCCGTGATCCGCACCCCGTTGACCACCGCCACCGGGCTGTTGCCGCAGCCGGCGATGCCCACGACAACGGCCAGGATCACGCTCCCCAGTAGCCATCGCTTGTACAAAAGAAAGCTCCCCTTTCTGGTGCTGCACCAGGGGACTGGAGGTCTCGTTGGTTACCGGTGGAGTATAGCACAATCCGGCGTGGAATTCAAATGCGCTCTTGCCGGTGAACGACACACGTAGGTCGGGCTTTCCAAGCCTGTCCGCCGTAGCCTTGGCGAAGGCGGGCCCGACTCGTTCGGGAGCGCATCAACGGAGTCGGGCTGGAAAGCCCGACCTGCGAAGGGCAAACTACTGCTCTCGCACGCGGGAGGTCAGAGGGGAGGAGCGATGCCCTCTCCCTGGCAACATCTGTGCCCGGCTGCTATCCATCTCCCTCGTACCAGAAGCTCACCGCGTGCGGGTAGATGACCCCCATGAACTCGCGCAGCCGGGTCTCCACCTGCTGCTCCGCGCCCGGCGCCACCGCCGCAGTGAGCATCAGAGACAGCCCTCCGGCCCCTCCCGGCCCTGTTGCCACCGCCCACGAGTGCGCGGCCCAGTCCGCGGCGGTGCCTCCTTTGTGGGCGAACACGAAGAGCACAAGCTGCGCCTCCTCCTCGCCCTCGGCACGCAGCAGCTTGGCATGCAGAGGGCCCGGATGTGGCGCGTCTTCCCCCATCGGAATCTCAAGGGCACGGTCCCAGACGATCCTCCAGCCACTCGCCGGCAGGCAGCCCTCCGGCGTGTGCACGGTCCGCCATCCTCCGCCGTAGATGAGGTTCAGCCCGACGGCGTTGCCTGGGGTGCCATACTGGAGAGCGACCATCGCGTCCGCCTCCAGGTAGGCCGCATCCGCCGGGCTAACCGGCACCTGCTGTCCCTTGAGGTCAAGCACCTCCATCGGGATGTTAGAGAAGTCCACCTCGAACTGGGCCGTGGTGGGACGGAGCCATCCCGCGCCGTAGGTCAGGCCCACCCCCACTACCAGCAGTGCGATCGCTAGAACGTGTCTTCGCGCATCTTGTCGCATCCGAGTCCCTTTGCCACCAGAAAGAGGCCTAACAGGCCGAAGATGAATACCAGTATTCCCGAGAAGCCGTGGAAGAACCCCTCGGCTGCCTCTTTGCCCAGTGACCGCGCCAGCATGAGCGTGAGGGTTATGCGCAGCGCGTTGGCGATCAAAGCCACCGGTATGCCGGCGACGAACACCAGCACGCGCTTCCACATCGGCCCCGCGAGCATGTAGGCAAAGAGGGCGGCCAGGGCAGACATAGCGATGGAGGATTTCAGTCCACTACACGCCTGAGCCACCTCGAAGGTATAGTCCGGCAGCCCGATGGTCGTGCCGTAGACCTGCACGGGTACCCCCAGGAACGCCGGGACCTGCGCGGCAATGTGAGCCGCGCCCAATTGCAGAGGGAGGGAGAACTTCGTCACCAGAACCCGCCCCAGGGGGACCATGAACGCCAGAAAGCCGATGGGGAAGGCCACCACTTTCGCCGCGTCCCATCCTCTGAGTAGCACGACCAGTCCGAATACGACGGAGATCATCGCGAAGCCCTGGGGGAAGTTGACGTCCAGGTAGGTCGCGGTCGCATGCACGAGCAGACCGCCCACGACGAAGGGCACGCCCCACAGATACCGCGTTCCCGGGGCCTGGGCGAACTCGCCTCGCCGCGCGTAGACCAGGTATCCGGCCACCACGGGGATGAGGGAACCGTGGGCGTAGTAGGCGCTCTTGAACCACGTGTGCCACATCCACCCCAGATACCGTGCGAAACAGACGGCCAGGAGCACGACGATCACAACGGTCAGCCAACCACCCGCGCGCAGGGCGGGCCTCCAGCCCGCCGATCGCTTCCAGCCCGCCAAGGTCGGCTCGTGGTCGCTCTCCCCGGGGCCGACCGAATCTGACTGCTCGACCTGCGCCATCGTGCTCAGACCCTACCGCTGTGGTCGCTTGCGGCGCTTGCGCGAAGGACGCCTCCCCCATTGCAGGAACCCGAGGGTGTGCAGATAGTAGAGCGCCCCCAGAGCCGCGCCGCCTGCCATGACTGCCAGTCCCGCGATGAGAGTGTGCGCATGCCCCGACAAGACCCGCCCCACCCGTGTCACTCCGGCCCGGACAGCGGCGGCAGCCAGTCCCAGCTTGGCCGAGAAGCTGGGAGGCATCGTCTCGCCCGGCTCCAGGGCCTGAGACGCCAGCCTCGTCACTGACAGCGAAATCAGCCCGGCCAGCAGCAAGGCCGCTAGCGCCCCGATGACCGCATGGCTCCCCAGGGCGTCAGAGCGCACACGTTGGCTGCGCGACTTCCTCTTCACGCGCGTGTCGCCCGACTGGCCAGCCTCACGATTACTGCGCGCGCTCTGCGACCAGTCGGCCCCGCACTCGGGACAGCGCAGCGTGGTCACCGATATGCGAGCGCCGCAGAAGCAAGTGCGGAGCTGCCTCTTGCCGCAGACCGGGCAATGGCTCTCGCCCGCCGGCACCTCCGCCCCGCACGAGTAGCAGATGAGTTGCTCGCCGCTTTCTGGCTGTGACCCCTCGGCTGTCCCCGCCCTCTCTGCTGGTGCACTGTCGTCTTCCACTATTGGTTCCTTTGCGATTCGTTCCAACCACCGACTACCGACCTACGACTACGGGCCAGGAAGCAACGACCTGGAATGTCGGCCGTCTGCCGTTAGTCGGAAGTCGGATGTCGGAGCACTCACCGGCTTGGGCCTACACGCCTAAACACTATCCACCTGCCGTCGCCGACCCGGGCTTGCACCCCGAAGTCGCCGTCTCTTATGTCCGATCGCAGGGCTGCCCTCCAGACAGCGGCCCACGGCTCAAGCCTCTCCGCAACCGCTATCTCCGGGAGCAAGGGCGTCAGCACCATCCAGCGGAAGGGCCCCACCGCGTCCTCGACCTTGCGCAGGTCCACTTGCGTCTGGGGCAGCCACACGGCATCCCGGTCAGCCAGCCAGGCGACCGCCCACGGCATATCGGTCAGTACGGCTCCCTCGGTTCTCTCTGCTATCTGTTCACACGCTCTCTGGACTACGCTGGGCCCTAGCTCCGTGGTGGGCCGCCCTGGTGTGACCGCCACCAGGAAGGGGAAGGCGTGTGCGAACAGCAGGATCGCCACCGCCGCCGTGACGGCCCTGCCCCGGCCCTGGGGGACAGTCACCTGAGCTGACTGTCCCCTCCCGGTCGCCTGATCCACCAGACGCCAGAAGTAGGCCGTCGCGATGACAGTCATCGCCGGCCCCAGGGGCACCAGGAGGCGGGGCGCAGCTATCAGGAAGGTCAGCGTCACTGCCACCAGGATGAAGCTCCCGTATATCACGTACCGCCATCGTTCGAAGTTCTCGTCGCCCAGCCGAACCAGGATCGCCACCAAGAAGAACGGCGTCAGATAGACGCCCGCCAGCGCCGCGCTGCCTCGGTACAGAGCGGCAACCCCCGAGCGCACCTTCTCCAGCATCGCTCTGGGGTTGCGGACCGTGAACCCGAGCGCGCCGGGCACGTACTCCGCGTATTGCCGGTAGAGGCTGTTGCCTGGATAGGCCTTCGTCTGGCCCAGCACCTCGGTGGTGCGCAGTGTGAAGACCGGATTGCCGGTGAGCCGGTAGTTGCGCACCAGCCACGGCAGGGCCACTATCAGGCCAAAGCCCACGAACACAGCCAGGCGCGCGAAGCGTCGCTGCGGGTTCATCGTCACCAGATACACTGCGATCGGTATCGCCGCCAGGATCCAGACGTACTTGGTCAGGTACACCAGCCCCATCCCCACGCCCGCCGCCGCCACAAAGACCATCTCGCGCCGTCCCGCCCTCGCCGCCAGATACGCCAGCAGCAGCACAGCCGTGAGCAGCAAGGACAGCAGGCTTACCTCCAGCCCCGAGATCGCGTAGTCGAGGTAAGTGGCGTTGGCCCCGTAGAAGACTGTGGCCAGGGTCGCGGTGCGCAGATCGAACAGGCGCAGCCCCATCAGGAACACCAGCGGGGCCGTCAGAACGAAGGCCAGCCCCGAGCTATGCGTGACCGCGCGCTCGGTCGGACCCAGGGCGTGCATCACCGCGCTTGTGGTCAGGATGTGCAGCGGTGGGTACGTGAGTTCGGGGTGTCTCTCCACGCTGCGATGGTAGACCAGGCTGAGGGGCTTGATGAAGCTGGTGGTGAAACCCTCGCCCCGGTAAAGATGCCTGGCTGCTTGTGCGTAGTCGAGGGCATTGATGTCCGTGACGAAGTCGAAACGGCTTACGCTGAAGACCAGGTAGATGAGGAGTATTCCCAGGAAGAGCAGCGCTCCGATCCCCAGCTCAGATGCGAGGCGCTTCTCTGTTGGCCGTCCACTCAACCGACTGCGTCGCATTCTGCCCTGCCCTCTCACTCGTAGACAGCCGAGGTTGGGCCATTGTAGCACATCCCGGGGGCAGCGACAAGACGGCGCAGTTGGTCTCGGACTGAGGTCAGTTCAGTTCGCGTGCGCGCCGCGCCCCAGGTCTAGATCATTTGACATCCGCGGGGAAATGATGGTAGATTCCCCGCAACTACCCACCTTGTCGCCCTGAGCGCAGCGGAGGATCTTACAGGCGCCCCGCAACGACGAGCTTCGCTCTCCCGCCTGGGCGGGATCAGAATGACAGACCTGCCCTGACCCCGCCAGGGCGGGGGAAGGGTCTCGCAGGCGAGCAGTCACGATTCCCCCGTTGTGCGGCGCGCCAGTGTGGGCGCCCTCTTCTAGTATGGGCCATCCGCAGGCGTGGGCTGAGGTGCAGCGCCGGGCCAGAGGCCAAGGAGCAGAGCGCAACAGATGAGCGCAGGCCAGCCGGACAGGGCACAGGCCCCGACCACCGAACTGAGCCGCGACCTGGGCCTCTTTGATATCACCATGGTCGGCGTTGCGGCCATGGTCGGCGCGGGCATCTTCGTGCTCATCGGCACCGCCGCCGGCACCGCCGGGCCGGCCCTGATAGTGGCCTTTGCTCTCAACGGCGTTGTCACGCTCCTGACCGCTATGGTCTACGCCGAGCTGGGCTCGGCCATCCCTGAGGCTGGCGGTGGGTACCTGTGGGTGCGGCAGGGCCTCCCGGGCGGCAATGCCTTCATGGCGGGCTGGATGAGCTGGTTCGCCCACGCGGTGGGCGGCAGTCTCTATGCTCTCGGCTTTGGCGCCTACCTGGGGCTGGTCTTCGAGCACCTTGGCGTACCGACCTTCGGGCTCTCCGAGCAGGCGTTCCAGAAGCTGGCGGCCGTCGCTATCGCCCTCTTCTTCATCTACGTCAACTTCAAGGGGGCCTCGGAGACAGGCGCCACTGGCAACATCATCACGCTGGCGCAGAACGCCATCCTCGGCCTCTTCATCCTCAGCGGCCTGTACGCCATGCTTCACCAGCCGCGGTACCTCACCGAGTTCGTGCCCTTCGCCCCCTACGGCTTCTTGGGCGTCCTCCAGGCCATGGGCTTGACGTGGATCGCCTTCGAGGGCTACGAGGTGATAGTGCAGACCGGCGAGGAGGTTCGCGACCCTCGGCGCAACGTGCCGAAGGCGATCTTCCTGGCGCTGCTTGTCGTTGTCCCGTTGTATATGCTTGTCGCCTTCGTTGCCATCGGCGCGGTAACGCCGGAGACAACCGGCGTGTACGCCTGGCAGTGGCTCGGTGAGCACGCCGAGCTGGGGCTGGCGCGGGCCGCCGAGCAGTTTATGCCTCTGGGCAGCGTCTTGCTGCTCATCGGCGGCCTCTTCGCGATGACCAGCTCCCTCAACGCTACCACCTATTCGTCCACCCGCGTTTCCTTCGCGATGGGCCGAGACCGCAATCTGCCCGACGCACTGGGAGCGGTGCACCCCAGGACCCGCACCCCCTACGTGGCGCTGGCGCTAAGCGGTGCGCTGATCATAGGCATCGCCGTCGCCATCCCCGACATTGAGCACGTGGCGAGCGCCGCCGACATTATGTTCCTGCTGCTGTTCTTGCAGGTCAATATTGCCGTCATCACCATCCGTCGCAAGTACGGCGACAAGCTCGCCTACGGCTACGTGGTGCCTTTCTTCCCCTACGTGCCGATAGTCGCGATAGTGACCCAACTGATCCTGGCAGGAACGATGTTCAGCTTCTCTCCGCTTGGTTGGTATGTGACCATCGGCTGGCTTCTCGCCGGCGCGCTCATCTGGCGCTTCTACGCCTCCGGCCGCGAGCGCGAGGAGGAGGTCACGCCGGTGCTGGTGGAGGAGCGCCTGGAGCTGGACCGCGAGCGCTTCTCCGTGCTGGTGCCGGTCGCCAACCCCCGGCACGTGGACAACCTGCTGGCGGTGGCGAAGAGCATCCTGGAGACGCAGCCCGGCAATCTGCTGCTGTTGCACGTCATCACGGTGCCGGACCAACTGCCCGTCAGCGTCGGTCGCGACTTCGTCGAAGAGGCCAGGCCCATCGTGGACGAGACGGCGAAGCGCGCCGAGGCAATGGGGATGGCCCCGAACTTGCTCATCCGCGTCGGGCACCGCCCCGCCGACGCCATCATTGACACGGTGCGCGAGACCAATGCCAACTTCGTGGTAATGGGGTGGCGCGGCCGCAGCCGCGACCCGCGCACCATCGTGGGCCGCAATATTGACAGGATAGTCAAGGACTCCAACGCGAACGTCGTGGTGGTGCGTGGTGACGTCCGCCTGCCCGCCAAGCGTATCCTGGTGCCGGTCCAACACCCTCGCCACGGGCACCTGATGGCGGGGTTCGCCGCGCCGCTGACCACGAAAGAGGACGGCCACATCGAGTTGCTCCACATCGTGGATCGCCAGATGTCCGCCCAGCAGCGCGCTGAGCGCGCCTCGGAGTTGCGGCAGGCCATCCGCGAGTTCGACACGACACCGGACGAGTTAGACCCTGAGCGCCGTCAGCAGCGCTTCCGCATCCGCATCGCCGCCGGCGGAGTCGTCTCCGAGATCGTCGAGCGGTCAAGAGACCTCGACCTGCTGATAATGGGCGCATCGCGTGAGAGCTGGCTGCGGCGCAAGGTCTGGGGGGACAAGACCTCCCGGGTGGCCAGCAGGATCGAGTGCCCGCTAATGCTGGTCAATCTCCGTGTGGGGCTGCTCCACTTCGGTGTGTCCCAGTTCTTTCAGTTCTTCTGGGACGTGGAGGAGCCACAACCAGAGAGATAGGTCGCTGGAGCCGAGAGGGACAAGGCGTGGCGCTGAAAGACCTGCGAGAACTTGGTGTGCTCCTTCCCGATGACGAGTGGGGGACTCACGACCTGCACGGCCCCATCAACAGGCCTGCTGTCGTCCTGGCGGGCCTGCTGGCGGCGGTGGCCATCGCCTTGATATGCGCGGGCAACGGCGGCACCTTGACTCTGGTCGGGGCCGGCCTGTTCCTGGTGTTTATGGCCTGGGCTACCCACATCTCCATCAAGGCGATTGACCGCCAGGCCGACCAGTTTGAGCGAGAGCGAGAGACAGATGCCGCCGCGCCGCTCGCTGAGCCCGCGGCTGATTCGGCAGCGCAGTCCCCCCAGGGGTCAGCCTGAGCCTGTGAGCAAGGTGACGGGAATGCCAGCGGTTATGCAAGAGCCATCTGAAAGCCGCGAACGTGAGAAGCTGGGGTATGTCGAGGCCATCGCGATGGCCGCGGGCGCGACCATCGGTGGCGGCATCTTCGCGGTTCTGGGAGTGACGGTGGCGCACGCGGGGCACGCGGCTCCGCTGGCGTTCCTCCTATGCGGCCTGCTGGCGCTGGCCACGGGCCACGCTTACGGGCGCCTTGCGGAAACCTATCGGCGTGCCGGCGGCATCTTCATCTACCTGGCGGAGCTGTACGGCGACACCCGCTTGGCCGGCACCATCGCATGGTACCTCATCCTCGGCTACATGCTCACCATCTCCCTGTACGCCTACACGTTCGGGCACTACACTGCTATGCTCTTCAACTGGGGCCCGCCGGGGCCGAACCTGCTCGCCACCGGCATCGTCGCCGTGTTCGTCCTCATCAACCTGCTGGGCGTGCGCGAATCGGGCATTACTGAGGACATCGTCACCTACGGCAAGCTCGCCATCTTACTGGTCTTTGCTGTGGCCGGCTTCGCGATCTTCGACCTCGATAGGATGCGCCCGTTTTTTGACCATGGCTTCGGCGGGGTGCTTGCGGGTGGGGCGGTGACCTTCATTGCATACGAGGGCTGGCAGGTCCTCGCCTATGACATTGACGTGCTGCGCGACCCGCCCGTCACTGTGATGAAGCGTTGTATGATCGCCTCCATCCTGATCGCCATCACCATCTACATCCTGGTCTCGCTGGTGGTGGTCGGCACCATGTCGCCGGCGGACATCCTCAGGTATGAGGAGACGGTACTGGCCGTGGCCGCCGAGCCCATCCTGGGTCGGTTCGGGATGGTGCTCATCATCATCGGGGCGGCCTGCTCCACCTCGTCGGCCATCAATGCCACGCTCTTTGGCACCGCCCGCCTGACGCAGACTGTGGCCGACTATGACGAGTTGCCCGGGTTCCTGGTCGGTGGGAAGGACGCCGACATCCCTGTGGTCAGCACCCTTGTGCTGGGCATAGGGGCCACGGCCTTCGCCGTCATGGGCTCGCTGGAGCAGGTGGCGAGCTTTGCCAGCATCGCCTTCCTGCTGCTGTTCGCGGGGGTCAACCTGGTGCACCTGCGTGTGTCGGCGCGTCAGTGGTACGAGCGGGCGGTCGGCTACCTGGCCGTGGCGGGACTGCTCGGGGTCACCGGCGTGCTGCTTGTCTTCACCTACCAGCGCAGCCTCGTCACCTTCTTCGTAGTGTTAGCCATCTTCGCAGGCACCGGCCTGGCCCGCGCCGGCTACGTCTACGCGCGTAACAGGACGCGGCTGATGGTGGCGCTCGGCATCGTGGAAGGCCCTGCCACGCTTGCGCCGCATCGTGTGCTCATACCGCTACTGGGCGAGGAGAGCCTCGAGCCTCTGGTGCAGATGGCCACGGCAGTCACCCGGCAGCGTGATGGCGACTTGCTGGTGCTGAGCGTCCGCCGCGACGGGAGCGGCGGCGCCGAAGAGGTCCGCGCCGCAGCTCACCAGGACCACGCCCTGCTCGCCCGAGCCGCCGCAATGGCCAACGCGGCGGGCATTCACGCTCAGACCGTCGCATGGGCCGGCCACTCCTCGGCCGAGGTCATCTTGGACGAAGCCCAGCGCCGCAGGTGCGACCTGGTACTGCTCGGCTTCCCGGGCGCCGACGCCGAGCGCCGCGAGACCGTGCACAGAGTAGTGCTCAATCAGCCGACCGACATCGCCATGCTCAAGGCCGCGCCCGGCCAGCTCGATGACGTTCAGCGCGTGCTCCTGGCTGTCGGCCATCAGAGCGCCGCCAACATCACCATGTTGGCCCGGCTGGTGATAGCGGTGGCCCCGCAGGCGCAGTTCGACCTGGTGCACGTCATCCCCATCTCCTGTTCGGAGGCCGACCGCCAGGCTACCCTCGACCGTCTACGAGAGGTCGCGCGCGGGCACCGGCTGGACGATCGGTCGCGCTTTGAGGTCCTGCTCTCCGATGACGCCGTGGCCGCCCTGGTGCACAAGAGCGCCCAGTACGACATGGTTGTCCTGGGCCTGACGCATCAGTCGCTCCTGGAGCACTTCAGCTTCGGTGAGATCTCCATGCAGGTCGCCGAGGGCGCCAGGTGTGCGGCCCTGGTCGGCAAGGAGGCACCCAGCCGCTTCCGCCGCTGGATGCGCCGGCTGGCGGGCCGTCCCCACGAAGATATGCTAGACGACCGCTCCTCTGAAGCTCCCTTCGTGTACCGCCAGCAGCCCGGCCTGAGCGATGTGGAGGCTGACTGACCAAGCCGCGCGAGCTGCGTGGTCGGGCTGGAAACCCGACCTACGCGGGGAGAGGGGTGGCGAGATTGTGGGCTTCTGTGTGTGAAAAAAAGCGGCGGAGAACACTTGCATCGCTGATTGACTGTGATATAATACAAAGGGTAGAGGGTAGCTTTCGCTGCCCGCGGGTGTTGTTGTTCGTTGACAGGCGCCATACGGGGTATCTCCGATGGTGACCGTACGAACAGCCACACAGTCTCAAACTCACCAGACGGAGGTAACCAGGATGGCGACAGGCAGAGTGAAGTGGTTCGATGATGCCAAGGGCTACGGCTTCATCGAGCGCGACGAGGGCGAGGACGTATTCGTCCACTACACATCCGTCGTGGGCGAGGGTTATCGCACTCTCACCGAGGGCTCTGAGGTCGAGTTCGATGTCGAGGAGGACGCCAAGGGCCCGCGCGCGACCAACGTGGTCGTGACCAAGGCAGCACCGGCACAGGACGAAAGCAGCATCTGGTAGCCCACCAGTAGAAGACAACACACCAGCAACGATCGTCGCAACTCGAAGTAGCACTGACGCAGGAGCTTGGATTGACGTAAGGAGGGGGCGACGGGCGAGTTACGTCTCGCCCGGCCCCTGATACCGTCAACTAGTGGCGCTCGGCCTCAAGGCCGGGCGCTCACTCTGTACCGGCCACCGGTCATCGCTGGTTGGCGAGGGACACCTCCAGGATGTCCTGGAAGCGGGGGATGGGGCGAGGTCAGCGGTTCTCGTAGAGCGTCTCCATCATCGCGTCGAAGTTCTC
>CBFDBV010000115.1:0-11780 GCA_965603135.1 uncultured bacterium | reverse complement strand
GATGGAGGGGCCGAATGGGGAGACGCAACCCGAAGGGTTGCGAGGGGCCCCATCCGGCCCACAGAGTGATGATGGTTGGGCCGGTCAAGCCCAGTTGCCGACGATCTGAACCCGCACCCCGGCACGCGCAAATCGCCGGCGCCGTAAAGGCAGTGGGGTGGCCCCTTTGCCTATTGCCCCTTGCCCTTTGCCTGTCGTTCCTTGCGGAAGTTCAGACAGTAGTGGTGCATAGTGTTAGAGACCCACGCGTTGCCCATTCCGTAGGGCGCCAGCCGCTGGTCGTCCTGGCACCAGATCTTCTCGTCCTTGAGCGTGAGAACCTCGCCGACACGCCGCGCGAGGTCCCACGCCAGCGGGTAGATGGTGCCGCCCTTCTTCACGTTCTTGACGATGATGGTCAGGTACGCCCGGTCGCGCAGGCGGTCCGCGACCCGGGCGTAGATGTCAGCCAGCTTGTCGAGGAAGGTCTGGTAGTCATCAATGTTGCCCACGTCGCGCTCGTCGTCCGAGTAAGTGACATCCAGCTCCTCGCTCTCGCGGCGCGTGGCCTGGGTCTCAAAGCCGCGCCGACGGAGCATGTCCCAGTAGGGAGGGCTGGTGATGCAGTAGTCCACCTCAGGCACGTCGAGATCGGCGAGGTCGCGCGCATCAGCGCAGATGAGTTGGGCAGGCAGGACCTCGCCCTCGGCTTCGAGCTGCTCACGCTCGGCGGCAATGAGCTGCTCGGCGATGCGGGCGTACTTCGGCGACAGCTCGATGCCGATGCTCGCCCGGCCGCATCGCATCGCCGCTATGAGAGCACTGCCCGTGCCGGCCATCGGATCGAGGACTAGCTGCCCGCGCTTGGTGAAGAACTCGATGAACTCCTGGATCAGGGTCTCGGGGAACTTGGCCGGGTGCACCAGCACATCCCTGGACCGCGGCGGCGGGTTGTGTATGAGCCAGCTCTTCTGAAACAGGAGCCACTCCTTGTTGCTCAGGTCGTTGAGCCGATTGACGAACTTGCGCTTCTTGCCGCTCAACTTCGATCCTCCTGTGCTAACTGGGAGCCGTCTCGCGCCGTTCCTTTCGCCACAAGGCGCGGTAGACCTGCCGGCTGCACGGTGATGGCACGCAGATTGCCGGGCTGCAAAGAAGGAAACCGTCCGAGTTAGCCCGAAACAAGATGTGGGGCTTACGCAGCCTCAGGAGCCGGGCCGGCGGACTAGCTGCAGCACGAGGCAATAGGGAGTGAAGACAGATGGCGATGGAGAGGATCCAGAAGGTAATGCGCGCCTTCATGCCCAAGGAGGAGGACTTTTTCGTCCTATTCAAGGAGGGCGCAGAGCATGCGGCTCAGGCTGCCGATTGCCTCACCGACCTCGTGACGAACTTCAAGCGGCTGGAGTTAGCAGTCGAAAACATCGCCGACATAGAGCACAAGGCGGACGAGGTGGTCCACAACGTCCTGCGGCGGCTGAACTCGACCTTCGTGACGCCGATCCTTTTTGACCGCGAGGACCTCTACCGTATTGCCGAACGCATGGATGACATCCCCGACCTCGTCAAGGGCGCCATTGATCGGATGAGCACCTTCCGGATTCAAGAGCCGACGGAGGCGTGTATCGAGCAGGCTGAACTGCTCGGGCGTGCCATGCATATACTTGAGGATATGATGAATCGCTTGCCCGCGCTTCACCCGGGCTACGGCGGCTACTGTGCCGACATCAATACGATCGAGAACGAAGCCGACATGCTGTTCAAGGCCACCCTGGGGGAGCTATTCAACAGCGGCGAGGACGCCACCCATATCCTCAAATGGAAGGAGATCTACGAGGTCATCGAAGAGGCAATTGACACCTGCGAAGATGTAGCGAACCTGGTCGAAGCGGTGATCATAAAGAATGCCTGAGCTTCTGATAGCGGCCGTAGTGATCGCAGCACTCTTCTTTGACTTCGTCAACGGCTTCCACGACACGGCGAACGCGATCGCGACCTCGGTCCTGACCCGTGCTCTCAGCATCCCCAGCGCTATTGCCATGGCTGCGGGCCTGAACTTCCTCGGCGCCCTGGTCGGCACCCACGTCGCCGCGACAATAGGCAAGGGCATCGTAGACCCCAGCGAGGTGACCGCCCTGGTTGTGCTGGCAGCACTGATCGGGGCGGTGCTCTGGAACACGGTTACGTGGTACTGGGGGCTGCCCAGCAGCTCCTCGCACGCCCTCATCGGGGGCCTGGTGGGGGCAGTGAGCGCTGCAGAGACCTCGGTGGGTTTCCAGGGTGGCATGCTGACCTACTCGTACCAATATAGCGTTTTCAACGTCCACGGGTTGAGCAAGATCGGCCTGGCCCTTGTGATCTCACCTGTGGCCGGGTTGCTTGCGGGCTTCTTGCTCATGATAGCCCTGATGTGGATATTCCGCCACTTCGCTCCGACCAAGCTAAATCAGTGGTTCCGGCGTCTCCAGGTGCTGTCCGCAGCCTCGATGGCTTTCAGCCACGGCGGCAATGATGCGCAGAAGACTATGGGCATCATCACCATGGCGCTGGTAGCCGGAGGCCTGCTGGGCAGCTTCGAGGTCCCCTTATGGGTCAAGGTGCTCTGCGCCGCAGTCATGGCAGCAGGCACTGCGGTGGGCGGCTGGCGCATCATCAAGACCGTGGGCCGCAAGGTCATGTCGCTGGCGGCCATTCATGGCTTCGCCGCCGAGACCAGCGGGGCGCTGGTGATCCAGACCTGCACCCACATCGGCGCACCGGTCAGCACCACACATGTGATCTCCTCCTGCATAATGGGCGTCGGGGCTTCTCGCAGACTCACTGCGGTGCGCTGGCGCGTTGCCGGTCAGATCGTGCTCGCCTGGATCGTCACCTTGCCCCTGTGCATGGCGCTTGGCGCCATCATCTACTGGGTCATATCCTGACAAGAACTCAGAATCCGGGGGCGCGAGCCGAGCGCGACCGCGTGAGTGGCTTGACATTCAGCGCGGGTTCGCGTATAAGTATGTGCAGCTTCGAGCCGGGCGCCTGACAATGCCCGGCCCCGGGAAGTCGGTGAAAAGCCGACGCTGTCCCGCAACTGTAACCAGGGACGAAAGCCAAACGGCCACTGATCCCCCGCAGGACGCTAGCGTCCTCACGGGGTCGGGAAGGCCAGGCGAGTAGGACGATCTGGGAGCCAGGATACCGGGCTGAGCCACTCATCCCTCGAGGTCAGGGATCGGCGACGCGCGAGCAGACCGAGCCGCCCTCAGGGCGGCGTTTTCGTTTTCAGCGCACCTTTGACAACCTGCGTTTCGCCGGCGGGCAGAGGGCTGACCAGCCCTGGAACACGGTGAGAGTCCGTGACTGCCCCGCAACTGTAACCGGCTATCCCGCCTTGGCGGGACCCACCTGTGCCACTGTCCCGATGAAGGACGCGCAGCGTCCTCACGGGATCGGGAAGGCGCGGCGAGTAGGACAAGCCGGAAGCCAGGAGACCGCCCGCCGGCGTATCAGGCCCTCTTCGCCCCAACGACCGGGGCACGAAGGCCAAGACATCCCCCTGCGAGGGACAGGAGGTGAGAGTATGCTCCGTCCGACCGGCCATCTCACCTCGAGATGGCCGCTTTGCGTTCTGTCAACGGCATTGTCGGAGCCGGAGCTCCGACCTACGAACGACAACCTGAGAGGAAGATGCTGGATGTCACGCAGCAGGCTCAGCTTGCGGGGGGTGGGGGCACCCGCCGCCACGAACGACCTTCGCGGATTCACGCTGATCGAGCTTCTCGTGGTGATCGCGATCATCGCGATCCTGGCGGCGATACTATTCCCCGTATTCGCACGCGCACGCGAGAAGGCACGACAGACTAGCTGTCTATCGAATGTCAAGCAGATCGGGCTTGCGTTCATGATGTACGCACAGGACTATGACGAGACCATGCCCATGGGGGTGTACGGTGATTGGCAGACATACTGGGACACCAAGGTGGACTGGAGCGGCAACGTCATCGGCGACGGGATGATCACTCCGTACACGCGGAACCAGCAGCTTGCCCAGTGTCCCAGCATCAAGGGCATCTCATCCGACCGCCCGTTCACGGGATACGGCTACAACGTCAGTTACATCGGCTGCAATCCTGCCGAGGGCGGCCAGCCGGCGACACTGGCCCAGATTCAGAGCCCCAGCGAAACGGTACTGCTGGCCGACAGCGTGATCTGGTCCATCTTCACGAACGAACTCTACGGCAACAACCTGCTGCGTTCGCCTGGTCATCCGCACACCGCCTGGGACCCGGGCCCCAACACGCACTTCCGCCACAATGACACCGCGAACGTGGCCTACTGCGACGGCCACGCCAAGGCCGCGACCAGGAAGCACCTCGTCTCAGCCAACGACGAGAGCCTGGCGCATCTGTCGGCCGATGAGTCGGCTTACGACCTGCAGTAGCGTCACCGCTATCAGCCCGTCACAGCAGGGAGTTGATGCGCTATGCAGCAACAGATGCGACGCGGCCTCGTTCACGTCTACACCGGCAACGGCAAGGGTAAGACCACCGCATCTCTGGGGCTGGCTCTGCGCGCAGCGGGGCACGGCCTGAGCACGGTCATCGTCCAGTTCATCAAGAGCAGAGAGTGCGGGGAACACCGCGCCCTGGCGAGGCTGAGTCCCCTCATCCAGGTGCTGGTGGCCGGCAACGGCTTCGTGATGGATGAGCCGAAGCAGGCGGACCTGGGCTGCGCGTCATCAGCGTTGCAGGCGGCCAGGGCCGTGATGGACGGCCACGCCTGCGACCTGCTCGTGCTCGACGAGGTGAACTGCGCGATGGCCTGCGGGCTGGTGGGACTGCGCGAGGTGCTCGAACTCATCGCCGCCCGGCCGCCCGAGATGGAGCTGGTCCTCACCGGCCGCGGCGCTCTGCCTGAGGTCATCGCAAAGGCCGACCTGGTCACCGAGATGAAGGCGGTCAAGCACCCCTTCGAGCAGGGACAGCGCGCGCGGCTGGGCATCGAATACTGAGCGCGCCTGCATCGCATACCAGGCGACCTAAGAAAGCCTGGCCGGCCTCGGCACCCTCTGTCGAGGGACCCGAAGCCGACCCGTCGTGCCTTGCCGGGTACGCTCAGAATCCCATAGCGTAGGCAACGAGCCCGATTGCTATGCCTATGAGCAAGTCGATTGCGTTGACCACCGCGAAGTCCTTCACGGAGTAGGCCAGCAGTGGCAACCCGCCGTGACCGTCCTGCACGATGGAACTGGTCAGCAGCACGCTGAAGGGGATCAAGCCCTTCGCATACAGCGTGACGAAGAAGAGATGCGGCCCGGATTCGGGAATGACGCCAAGCAGGCCGCCCGCTAGCAGCATCAGCAGGGGCCTTGCGCCAACCAACTGAGCCAGATTCAGGTACTGCTCGCCCAGGGCGATTAGCAGCAGAACGCCGAAAGTCCAGCCGGAGATTCTCGGCACGTGCTTGATCACTACGTGCTGCCAGAGGTGCTCCTCCAGGAAGTGATCGGGAACCGTGCACACTATGAACAACCCGATGGCTGAGGTGAACAGCAGCGTTGCTCGGATCCAGTTCCACTCAGACGGCCCCAACTCCCCAAGGGCAAACGCGCCCACCAGCAGGGCCATCGCGGCCATCAAGGTCCCCCGGGCGAGGCTGCACTCCCGCCACTGGTGCACGATCTCCCCTGACGGGTAGCAGTCACAGACCTCGGGATGCAGCTCGTAGCCCCGACGCGCACGCACGGTTTCTCGCCCGCCTCGTCGCAGCGACCAGTCAACCAGGAGGCCGGCGACAAGCGAGGCCGCCACCAGCACACCGGTCAAGACGGCGAAGGTGCGGGGGATCATGGCCAGCATCACAAAGGCCTCATCGCCGCTGGTGGCCATCATCGTGGCGACGAGCGCGCCGATGGAGACGATGCCGTGCTCGTAGAGGCTCACCATCACGAACGCGCCGAGGCAGCCCGGGGTCGCTCCCAGCAGCACGGCCAGCAGATACTGCCTCCACCCCCCCCGGCGCAGGCCATGCGACCAGATGCCACGCGTGAGCACGTTGAGATACTCGATCAACAGCATCATCATGAAGACGAATGCTGTGATCATCAGCGCATCCTTGAATACGCCGATCACTGCATTCATGGTCGCCCATCAGACCGAGCGGGCATTCAGACTACCCGTCACCGCGCCAAGGGGGTCGTGCGCCTCATCGCGCTGCACTCTCAGCGGGCAAAGGGCCGCGGAGGCGCATGGCACATATCCCTCATCTACCCATCCCGCCCAGGCGGGATTGCGCTCCGGTCGCTTTGCCCGGCGGCGAGTATCTTCTGCGCGTAGCGACGGACCGGCAGTCGCGCATCGTCGGCGTAGCGTCGAGCAATCTCCACGCCCTGCTCATCGCCCAAGTGGGTCAGAGCCTCCGCCCCCACCAGCTCGAGCTTCCAACCGGCGGCCATGCGCACCTTCCCCTTCTCGGGCCAGTGCTTCTCATCCCGGCGCACGCGCTCGAGGAAGTCCTTGATGGGCCCCGCCGCTTTCGCATCGCCCTGCCGCGCCAGGCCTCGGAGCGCGTGGAGCCAGTGGTTGGGCATGTCCATCTCGACATCCAGCACGTCAATGAGCGCATCCGTCACCCCATCGCCGCCCATGTAGCTCAGGCAGACCATGGCGCTGAACCAACGCGGCTGGGTGTACCGCCCCGGCGGCGCAGCCACATCGCGTTCGAGCAGCATCGCCATCAGCGTCTCGCGCGCGGACTCCTGCCGGTGTGCGCCCAGGACCAGGGCCGCCCAGCGGGCAGTATCACTGTCCTCAGACTCGAGGGCGCGCTCCAGGGCCTCGAAGGCGGCGTCACCGTGGCAGTAGAGTCCGTACATCGCAGGGGCCACCCGCTCGCCGGTCAGCTCCCGCACCAGCTCGTCCGGCGGCCGCACCCCCCGGCGCGTCTCTGCGGCGCCCTCGGCGATCTCCTCCTGCGTCAACACTCCGCTCTTCACTAGCCCGGCCTGAAGCTCTTCGACGGAGATCTGTCGGGGTGTGACCCCGTCCCGGACGGCCAGCGCGGCGGCGATGCCCGCGGCCTCGCCGATACGGTGCATATCCTTCTGCATCCGCAGGCAGCACTGCGCGGCCAGGGTCATAGATATGCAGCGGCCGGCGACCAACAGGCCCTCGATACCGCTGACCAGGAGCGAACGGTACGGCACATCGCAGGTGAGCTGCGTCTGCCGGTTGCCCGTTACGTCCGCGAGGACCTGCACCTGATAGGTGTCGCTTGCGTAGTCGAGGGCATGATCGTCGTAGTGCGCGCTGCACTTGCCGACGGTGTCCGGGAAGCACTGCTGCAAGAACATATCGTCCAGCGTGAGCGTGTAGTCGCCGACCGCCTGACGGCTCTGCCGAAGGCCCAGGATCGGGGAGCAGTAGTGCAGGCGGTTCCCTTCATCGTACGGTGCCCGCCACATATGCTCGCGGCCCTCCACGAAGCCCCGGGTGTAGTCCCACGGATCGGTGGGGTCAACCCAGCCGGCGTCGTAGTTGGAGTGGTCCACGTCCCACTGGTCTCTGCTGACCCCGGGCACCAGCGAATAGGGCATGCTCAGGCCGTCCCCCTCGCGCCCCATCGCGAACCCGGCCCCGGCCAGGGCAGCGAGATCGGCGTCTCCGGTCGCGTCAATGCACACCTCACAGAGGACCCCAACGCGGCCCGGCTCTCCGTCCACGATGACGCCTGTCACCCGGCCATCGTCCGTGACCACACCCGTCACGCAAGTGCGCAGCCAGACCTCCACGCCCGCCTCCTGCGCCATCTGGTGCAGCACCAGCTTGCGCGCATCCGGATGAAAGCCCCTGGTGCTGCGCGATATGCGCTGGTTCATCTGCTCCGTGCGCGCGTCCACCTCGTCCTGCAACCCGCCACTCACACCGAGGTAGTAGTAATGGACGCCCCCGCCGGTCATGACGCCCCCGAGCAGCGGAGCGGCCTCCATCAGAATCACCTGCGCGCCCTGTCGCCCGGCGGCGATGGCGGCCAGGGACCCGGCCGGCCCGCCGCCGGCGATCACCACGTCCGTCTCAGCGGCGACCGGAATCTGCTCGGCCCCGACCCCGACGGTCGCATGCTCTCCTTCGCCAAGCGTCTCTCGTACCTCGTAAGCGCTGCTCATGCTCTTATGCCTCCAGTAGCTCGCACGCAATTGCGCCGGCCGCCTCGCCGATCCGCACGGCACTACTCGCCTGGTAGCACTCCACGGCGCTTACCTCGCCGAGGTCCGCCGCCGGCGAGGCCAGCACGAGGCTCTCCGTGCCCTCAGGCAGAAAAGCGCCTCGCTTGACCGCGACCGTCCCGCTCTCGGTCGCCAGCTCGGTCGCCGCAGTCTCGTCGTCCCTGCCGAGGATGACCTCGGAGCGCGGCAGAATCGCCTCGTGCGCCACCATGACCAGGCTGGCATTCTCGAAGGCCTCAACCCGCTCCCGCAGGCGCGCTGTCGCCTCGATCATTGCGGCGCGACCCTCCAACTCGAACTGCGCCGGGTCCGCGCTGTCCAGGTCCAGGTGTGCCTCAAGTATGACATCGCCGGGCCAGACGCCGGGCCACGCTCGCACCTTCCCGCCGGCGATGGGCAGGTCTTCGCCCACCTCCAGCTCCGTGTCGGCGTCAGACTTCGCGTTGATGATGAGCGCCCGCCGCATCGGCAACTCATCGGTCTCCCGCGGCACGGCCCTGACCCCGGCTTCCACCGCTGGCACCGCCTTGCGAGTGCCATCCACGATCACCCGCGCGCGGGCGGCCATCGTCCCCCACTTCCCGCTCAGGACCGCCTGACCATCCTCCCTGGGATGGCACCAGACCTGGAGCAGCAGCTTGACTCCTGCCTCGACGGTCAGCCGATCCAGGAGTACTTGCGTCGCCACCGGGTCCATCGCCCCCGCTTGCAGCGCATCAACCGCCGCCAGACCCTCCGCTATCTCCTGCATCAGCGGCGAAGTAGCCAAGCGCTCGTCGTCTCCCGGCCACAACGACAGCGCCGAGGAGACCTCGTGCCCCAGCCCCGTCCGCTCGCCTGCCAGCAGCACCTGATGGCCGGCACGGGCCAGAGCCACCCCCGCCGCCCAGCCACTGAGCCCGCCTCCGACCACCAGCGCGTCGTAACTCCCCAGGTCCGTCACGCTGCCTTCGGGCCGATTGATGGCAGTCACCGGCGCACCTCCTTGAGCCTGTCAAGAGCACGCGACACTTGTTACTTCGGCTTAACGCGCAAAAGGCCTCCTCGGGCAAGGCAATACTCGAAGCGGACGCCACGGAGGCCGGGGACAGTCACCCGGTTCCTCTATCGGGGCCGCCCTGTACACTGGGCCGCGCTTCGGCCCGGAGTCGACTCGCGAGCCCCCCCAAGTACGTGACTCTCCCCACCCCCTGAAGGGCATGCGGCCCTTCGCGCGGAATACTGCCCCGCACCATCTCTACCGCAACAGGAAAGGTGAGGAGCGAGCCATGGAGTACCTGCAACTTCCCCAGAGCAGGGCTTGCCCTGCGCGCCGGAGCGCAAGCGCTCCTCTGCGGGAAGAACGAAAGGTGAGGAGTAAGCCATGGAGTATGTGCAGCTAGGAAGAGCCGGAGTGCGCGTGTCGCGATTATGCCTGGGCACGATGAACTTCGGAGGGCGCGCCGACGATGAGACCTCGATCGCGATCACCAACGAGGCGCTGGACGCGGGCATCAACTTCATTGACACCGCCGACTGTTACGGACGCGCGGAGGAGATCGTGGGGAAGGCGCTCGCAGAGAACGGTCGCCGCGACGAGCTGGTGTTGGCGACCAAGGCGGTGGCGCCGATGGGCGACGGGCCGAACGACCACGGCGCCAGCCGCTACCACCTCACACGGGCCTGCGAGGCAAGCCTCAAGCGCCTGCAAACCGACCGCATTGACCTGTACTACCTGCATATCGTGGACCTGACCACGCCGATGGACGAGATACTCGACACCCTCGACAGGCTGGTGACGCAGGGCAAGATCCTCTACGTGGGCACCTCCAAGTGGCCGCCGACGCTCATCATGGAGGGGCTGGCGCTGGCCGACGCCCACGGCCTGCCGCGCTTCGTCGCCGAGCAGCCGCCGTACCAGATGCTGGACCGCGGCATCGAGAACGAACTCGTCTGGATGTGTATGCGCCAGGGCATCGGCATCTGCTCCTGGGGCCCGCTGGCCTACGGCCTCCTGTCCGGGCGCTACCGCAAGGGCGAGCCGCCGTACGAGGGAGGCAGGTGGCAGAACGCCGATCCTGACACGAACAGCCGCTACACGCACGCCGCCCTGGATGCCGTGGAGGAGTACCTGAAGCTCGCCGAGGCGCGCGGCGTGCCGCTGGCGGAGTTCGCCCACGCCTGGCTGCTCACACGTCCGGGCCTGACCTCGGCGATCGTCGGCCCGCGCACGGTTGAGCACCTCCAGTCCGCGCTCAAGTCAACCGAGCTGGAGCTGACCGAGGAGGAGTTGGCAAAGGTGGATGAGATCGTGCCGCCGGGCCAGTTCGTCAGCGACTTCTATGACGGTAACGTCTACAAGAGGATGCGCGAGGCGATTCACACGCCCGAGCTGGTGCGCAAGCCGTAGGGCCTCCCGGTCAGATCCGGAGGCAGTTGTCGTGTGCATAGGGCCGATCTTGCAAGGAGGGCGGACCACGATGTTTCACGTCAACTGGAAGGACATCGAGCCCTGGCCGGGCTACCGCAACACCTGCTTCGAGCGGGACCTGTTCGCGAAGATGCTCCCGAGCGATGAGGAAGCGAAGCGCTTCCAGGAGTATCTGAGCTGGGCCAAGGTGTTCACCATCGCCCCGGGCAAAACGATGCTGAGGCATCAGTGCAACCACGGGGTCTTCGTCTACGTGCTCGACGGCAAGGGCAAAGCCGAGGCGGGCGGCGTGACCAAGGACTTCAGGCCGCGCGACAGCTTCCAGGTACCCGCCGACATCCCGCACGCGTTCATCAACGAAGATGACACGCAGGCGGTGACACTGCTTTGCCTGGGATGGCTCTGCACGCGCAAGGGCCAGCAGCCGCAGGTCAAGGACGTGTCTGAGGGCGAGGGTGCAACGCTCGGCGACCTCCCCGTGTACAACTGGTTCGACGACGCCGAGTTTGCCCTCGGCCACGACGGGACTCTCTGGTGGACCGGCTGGACGCACATGCTGGGTGAGACGCCGGAGGAGAGGATGTTCAAGGGGCACATGATGTGCACGACACCGGTAGGCGTCGCGCTCGACCCTCACGCTCATCACACGGGCGAGATCTACTTCATCGAGCACGGCGAGGGCATAATGCGCGTCGGGGACGAGGAGCAGCCCGTACGCGAGGGCAGCATTATCCTCATCCCCGCCGACGAGGTCCACGCCATCAAGAGCACGCTCGAAGACCAGCAGATGAACATCCTCATCATCGCCACGTACTCGGAGGCCCTTCCCTTCGGCTCCGACAAGGAGAACGTCGTTCTCTCGGCGGTGAAGGAAGGGACCTTCTCGAAGGACTGAGGTCGGGCCGGGCGTGCAGCCGACGCTTCACGCGGAAGGTGACACTCAATGATGGCACACGTGCTGCCGAGGATTGCCTTGTTCTCCGGGGTGTTCAAGACGACCCCCCTCCCGGACCTCATTGCCCGGGCGGCTGAGGCCGGGTTCGGGGGCGTCGAGGTGTTGACGGGCTGGGGCGCCCAGCACCTGGAGCACGACACGCCCCTGGCGGAACTGCGCCCGGCAGTGGCGGCGTGCGAGCGGCACAACATGCAGATCTGCGGCCTGTACCCGAACCTTGACTA
>CBFDBV010000114.1:0-11780 GCA_965603135.1 uncultured bacterium | reverse complement strand
GCGTGCCCGTCACCTGAAGCACGTCCCCGGCCAGGCGCTCCACCTTCAGGTCGCGATGCGGCAGCGCCGCGATCTCGAAGAGCGTCTGCTCGGGCGGCTCAGGCTCATCCTGGTGGCCGAGCGCCGCCAGCCGCTCGCGCAGATAGTTGAGCACCGCCTGGAGGCCCTCGCCGGTGGCCGCGGAGATGGGAAAGACCGCCAGCCCCTCAGCCTCGAGCGCCTCGCGCACGCGCGGCAGACTCTCGCGCGCCTGCGGCAGGTCAAGCTTGTTCAGCGCGATCACCTGCTCCAGTTCGGCCAGCCGCTCGTCGTAGAGATGCAGCTCGCGGTTGATGTCGAGCCGGTCCTGGAGCGGATCGCGACCCTCCAGCGCGGCCAGATCCAGCATGTGCACCAGCAGCCTGGTGCGCTCGATGTGCCGCAGGAACTTGTCGCCCAGGCCCACCCCCTTGTGCGCGCCGACGATGAGGCCGGGCAGGTCGGCGATGATGAAGGAGGTGAAGTCCTCGAACTTGACCACGCCCAGGTTGGGCTGGAGCGTGGTGAACGGGTAGGCGGCGATCTCGGGCTTTGCGGCGGACACGCGCGAGATGAGCGTGGACTTGCCTACGTTCGGGTAGCCGATGATGCCGACGTCAGCCAGCAGCTTGAGCTCCAGGTGCAGGCGGCGCACCTCGCCGGGCCCACCTCGCTGGCAGAAGCGCGGAGCCTGGCGGCTGGGCGTGGCGAAGGAGGCGTTGCCACGGCCGCCCTTGCCGCCGTGAGCGGCGATCAGGCGCTGGCCCGGCGCGACCAGGTCCGCCGCAAGCTGGTCCGTGTCCAGGTCATAGACCGTCGTGCCCGGCGGCACGGGGATGATGCGATCCTTGCCGCTCTTGCCGCGGCGCTTCTTGCTGGTGCCCTGACGGCCTTTGTCGGCCTTGAAGACGCTGCGGTACCTGAAGTCCAGCAGCGTGCGCATGTCGTGCTTGACCTCCAGGACCACGTCGCCGCCATCGCCGCCGTCGCCGCCGTTGGGGCCCCCGCGCGGCTCGTACTTCTCGCGCCGAAAGCTGACCGCGCCATCGCCGCCGCGGCCGGCCTTGACTGTGATTCGCGCCTCGTCAATGAACATCTATCCGGCGCACCTGCCCTGCAAAACGAAGATGCCGGCACCCGGGTGCCGGCAACTATCGGTGACTACGCCCTCGCCCAGCCTCGCTCGCGACCGCGCTGCTAGGAGGCTGGCTCGGGATCGGACACGATGTGCACGATCCGGCTCCGGCCCCTGGGCTGGAATTGCACGTAGCCGTCGGCCTTGGCGAAGACCGTGTCATCCTTGCCCAGCCCCACGTCGCGGCCCGGCAGGAATCTCGTCCCGCGCTGGCGGACGATGATACTGCCTGCCGTGACGAGCTGCCCGCCGTAGACCTTGGTGCCGAGCCGCTTTGAATTGCTGTCCCGCCCGTTGCGGGTGCTGCCCATGCCCTTTTTGTGTGCCATGATGATCGCTCCTGCTGGCCAGCCCGTCCCTCAGCCGTTGATCCCGGTGATCTGCAATGCTGTGAAATGCTGCCGATGGCCCGCGTGGCGCAGGTACCGCTTCTTGGCGTGGAACTTGACCACGCGCACCTTCCGTGCGCGGCCCTGTTCCACCACGCGCGCGCTGACCGTCGCATCGTCCAGATAGGGCGTGCCGAGGCGCAGCTCGCCCTCATCGTCGCGTAATGCCAACACCTTGTCAAGCTCTATCTCGTCGCCGGCCTGAGCGTCCAGGCGGTCCACCTTCACGACGGTGTCCGGCGCCACGCGGTGCTGACGCCCGCCGACCTCTACTATTGCGTACATAACGTTAGCCCTTTCCAGGACTGCCGAACGCACCCCAAGGGAAAGAAAACAGCCGACGGCGATGGCTCGCCATCCACTGTACGCTCATATTCTAACCGATTCCCCGCACCAAGTCAAGGCGTTATCGGCCGCAATCACCCGCTCACGCGCCCGGTGGCAGGTCCACGGGTGCAGATGGCGAAGCGAAGAGATGACCGTGCAGCGAAGCGCTCCGCGCAAAGGGGTGAGAGCCCGATGCGGCTGCTCGATGTCGGCATCATAGCGCTGTCTCTTCTCCTCACCGCCGCCAACCTGGCAGCCTCCAGCAAGAAGGGCCGGACGTACTACACCGAGGACCGCCTGGCGGCGATGGCAGAGAACGTAGAGAAGTATCAGTGGGCCAGGAACACGAAGGCCGCCATTATCTCTTCGGCGGACAGATGGCTGAACTACTCCGACGACGAGCTGCGGATAATGGTCCCGCCGCCGGAGCTGGCCCGGGCCATCTACGTCCACGAGACCGGCTGCCCCGAGCATGGCCTGGCCATCCGCAAGTTCGGCACCTACGCCTGGAAGCTCAGCCTGGAGCACCCCTTTAAGGTGCAGTGCCCCATCGGCGGCGAGCTCTACCCCGACAATGACTTCGAGGCGTACTATCGCTCCGGCGTCGTGGACGGGCGCTTCCGGCCCGAGCAGGCCGACAAGTCGCTGCTGAAGGGCAAGATCGTGGATGATGGCTGGGGCTGGGACAAGCCCGACGACGGCAATGAGCAGAAGTACTGGTTCGTGGGCTACTATGTGCACTGGATGCTCGCTCGGAAGGTGGTGCTGGGCGTCCTGAACGACTGCTCGCGGGCGTACCTGCTCACCGGCGACGAGAGATACGCGCACCAGGCGGCGCTGGTTCTGTGGCAGCTTGCCGAGTACTACCCGGAGTACGCCTACGAGAAGCAGTCGCGCCGGGGAACGGAGATTGATGCGGGCTACCGGGGCAAGCTCGCCTATCATACGTGGGAGACCAGCACGGTGGACGCGGCGGCGCTGGCGTACGATGCGGTCTTCCCGCACCTCGAAGGGGACGCCACGCTCCAGGAGCTGAGCGGGCAGAGCGCCGACGAGATCACCGAGCACCTCGAGGCCCGGATGCTGCGGGAGATGGCCCGGCTGATCATTGACGGCTCGCACACCATCCAGGGCAACTACGGCAGCCACCAGCGGGCGCTCCTGAAGGTCGCCCTCGTGTGCGGCGACGAGGAGCACCGGCCTGCGCGCTCCGAGATGATTGACTGGGTGCTCAACAACGACCAGATCAGCGGATACACCGACCTGAGTCTGAACGATGCGCTGCACAACGTCGTCTTCCGCGATGGGGTGCCCTTCGAATCGCCGGGCTACAACACGGGCTGGGTGCACAACCTGCTGGCGGTGGCGGAGATGCTGGAGCTGTGCGGCGTGGACGCGTTTTCCTGGGCGCAGCTCAAGAGGCTGTGCGACTGGCCGATTGACATGACCTGCTGCGGGCAGTTCACCCCGGCGCTGGGCGACAGCGGGACTATGTATCACCGCGCGGCCGGACACAGCGGTGGTATCTACGGGCCCGCGTACCGGGCCTGGCGGGACCCGCGCTACGCCAAGCTCTACGCCAGCATCCGGGGAGTGCCGGCGCATGACCTGTTCGGCGAGTGTCGGGACGAGGAGATGCCGCGGGTGGCGGAGGAGTACGAGGGGGAGCTGGGGACCGGGAGCTTCCTCTTCCCGGCCTACGGGATGAGCATCCTGCAAACCGGCGACGAGAGCAACCGCACCGCCCTGATGCTCTATCAGGGAGCGGGGCGCTGGGCGCACGCGCACTATGATGAGATGCACATTGACCTTTACTCCCGGGGCAATGCGCTCATCCCCGACTTCGGCTATCCCGAGACCTGCAACAGCCAGGACCCCCGCCGCTTCGGCTTCTTCTCGCACACGCTGGCGCACAACCTGGTGATGGTCAACGAGAGGCGAGCCGGACGCGCGATCGGGAGCTTGCTCACCTACGAGCCCTCGGGCTTCTGCAAGCTCGTGGACGCGCACTCCGAGCGCCTGTATCCGGACGTCACCAGCCTCTACCGGCGCACGCTGGCGCTCATTGACGCCACCCCCTCGGACGCGTACGTGGTGGACATCTTCAGGGTCAAAGGCGGCCAGCAGCACGACTGGATCGTGCACGGCACCGACGCGAGCTTCGAGAGCGACCTGCCGCTGACAGATCCACGCACACAGGGCACGCTGGCGGGCCCGGATGTGCCTTACGGGCACTTCTACGACAACGAGGAGATGGCGAAGGCGCCCTACGGGAGCGTGAGCTACGCACCTTACACGGGCAGCGCGTTTATGTACCTGTTCAACGTGCAGGAGGCGCCGCTTGATGGCTACGGCACGGCCTCGTGGCTGCTCCGGCGTTCGGCACAGAGGCCGCCCGATCTGCCCGCAGAGGGGATCGTGCTGCGCGCCCATCTGCTTGGCGAAAGCGAGCGCATCTACGTCTGCGACGGCAAGCCCCAGCAGAACACGAACCGCACGCCGGAGACGGTCAAGTTCCTGCTGCGCAGGCGCAAGGGCGCGGACCTGGAGAGCACATACGTGACCGTCTTCGAGCCCTACGAGAACGAGCCGTTCATCAGCTCGGTGACGCGGCTGACGGTCAGGCCGGACGATGCGGGGATGGTCGCGCTGCGGATCGAAAAGGCCGCAGGCGGCGTGGATTTGTTCTTCAGCGCGTTGGACCCGAGCGTCGAGTATGAGGTGGCCGGAGGCATAGCTTTCCAGGGCGAGGCCGGAGCCATCTCGCTGGATGAGCAGGGCGAGGTTGAGCGCGCGCAGGTGAGCAACGGCGGGCTGGTGAAGATGGGAGGCTTCAGCCTGCGCTGCGAGCCGCCGCGGACGGTGCCCATCGAGGTCGTGGACTACGCTGCCGGCACCATCACCCTGGCCGAGCCGGCTCTGTCGGACCGGACACTGGAGGGGCGGTGGGTGGTCGTCGGTAACGAGCGGCGGTCCACGCCCTACCGCGTGGAGAAGATACTCAGCGCCACCACCCTCTCCATCGGGGACCAGGAGGTGCGCTGCGGGCGGCTCACGCCCACCGGCTACGATCCCGCAACTCGCCAACTGACCACCTCGAACTTCAGTTACTTCACCCAGGCCGGGATGTACCTGGCTGACGAGGGGAACAAGATCATCGCTCGCATTGCAGGGGTGGTGTCCAGGACGATCACGGTGGACGAGGGGGCCGATCCCACCCAGGCGGGACTGGGCGAGTTGGCTGATGCGGACGAGGATGGGACGGGCCGACTCTGGGTGATGGACTTCGGCCCCGGCGACGAGGTCAGGCTCCCTACGGCAGCCAGCTACGAGAAACACTGAGCCGCCGCCCCCCAGCATTCCACCGGTGCAAGAGGGCGGTATCTGCTGGCCTCAGTATCTTGTGGAGGGGCCTCGGAGGCGCCATCTATGAGCGCGGCAGTGATTATGCGCAAGGACGACGGCTATCGTGGCATCTGGTCGCACACGGGCTCGGCGCTCTCGGACGACGAATACAAGTTCGTCCACTACAGCGGCGGATTCGCCACGGTCTTCGCCAAGCACATCCCGCTCGCCTACCACGGGCCAGAGGTCAACAAGACCTTCTTCTGCTACGCCGGGACGTACAAGGACAGGAACCAGATACTCATCATGGCCTCGTACTACGACCACACCACCGGCACCGTTCCTCGGCCGACGATCCTGATGGACAAGGAGACCGACGACGCACACGACAATCCCGCGATCATGCTTGACGATGACGGCCACGTGTGGGTCTTCGCAAGCGCTCACGGCACAGCAAGGCCCGCGTACATCTTCAAGGGGCGCGAGCCGTACTCCGTCGAGTCGTTCGAGCTGGTCGAGGAAACCAACTTCTCCTATCCGCAGCCCTGGTATGTCGAGGGCGAGGGCTTCCTGTTCCTGCACACGAGATACGAAGAAGGCTGCCGCCACCTCTACTGGACGACCAGCCGCGATGGTGTCGAGTGGTCAGCGCCGAGGCTTCTGTCGAGGGTTGCGCTCGGACACTACCAGGTCAGTTGGGCAGACGGGAGCAAAGTGGGCACTGCTTTCAACTACCATCCTGAAGGGCGCCTTCCCAACGATATGAGGCGGACGAACCTCTACTATCTGGAGTCGGACGACTTCGGCAGAACCTGGAAGAACGCGGGGGGCGAGCCGATCGAGCCGCCTCTGGAGATGGTGATGAACGAAGCTCTCGTGCGCGAGTATGAGTGCGAGGACCTGCGGGTCTATATGAAGGACCTCAACTTCGATGCGCACGGCAGGCCGGTGGTGCTCTACCTCACGAGCCGTGGGGCTCACGCCGGCCCCCAGAATGACCCGCGCACCTGGACCACGGCCCGCTGGACCGGCAGCGAGTGGGAGATCCGCAGCGCGGTGGTCTCCGACAACAACTACGACACCGGCTGTCTGCACATCGAACCCTATGGCACATGGCGGATCATCGGGCCCACCGAAACCGGGCCGCAGCCCTACAACACCGGCGGCGAGGTAGCTGTCTGGACGAGCGTTGACCAGGGGAGGACCTGGAGCAGGGAGTGTCTCGTCACGAAGAACAGTCCGTTCAACCATGGCTATGTCCGCAGGCCGGTCAACGCGCACCCGGAGTTCTATGCTTTCTGGGCTGACGGTCACGCCCGCGAGGTCTCCGAGTCGCGACTGTACTTCTGCGACAAGAGTGGAGAAAAGCTCTTTCGTCTACCACCTGATATGAGGGGGCAGACGCAACAGCCCGAAATGATGAGGTAGTTGCGCTTGCCACCTTGCCGTGCATCAAAGAGGCCGCCCGCTGGCAAGGCGTCAGACAGTCAGACTGGACGTTGTCTCCGGAGGGATGGGGGAATGACCAAGACCATCTCGTGCCTCATGCTTCTTTGCGTCTGCGCCTGTGGCGCCCTGGCGGCAGAGGCTGCCGGACTCGCGGCGGCCGTCCCGGTTGCCGGCAACGCCTGGCACCTGGCACTTGCCGACGTCACGGGCGACGGCCGAGCCGAGATCATCTACGCCTGCTACCACGGCAAGGTCTGCTGCCAGGATGAGCGCTCCGGTCAGGTTCTCTGGCAGTACGAGACCGGCGCGTTCCCCTATCACCTCGCCGCCGGGGACGTCAACGGGGACGGGAGGGCCGAGACCTTCGTCGCCTCGGCGGACGGCAGTCTCTACGCCCTCGGACCGGACGGCGCTCTGCTCTGGACGCACACGACGCGGGCGCCGCTGTACCACGTGGCGCTCGCCCGCCTCGCGGACGCAGTCTGGGTATTGACCGGAGGCGTGGACCGCAACTTGTACGTGTTGAAGCCGGACGGGGAGGTCGTGAAGACCCTCCCGCAGGATCGCGTGGTGCGCCTCATCGGCGCCGGCGACCTCGATGGCGACGGCGAGGAGGAGGTCGTGTGTGTGGCCGCCAGGGGCGAGGTCCAGGCGCTCAAGGGGGCCGAGCTGGAGCAGCTCTGGCGAACGCGCACGGGGCCGATCGTGGACGGCGAGGAGAAGCCCGGCAAGTGGCGCCGGAAGGACGAGTTCCAGTCGCTGGAGGTCGCCGACCTGGACGGCGATGGCCGCTGCGAGCTGCTGTTCGGGTTGGGCTGCCACGCCGCCTGCGGCATACGGGTGTTGAGCTGCGACGGCACGCTGCGGTGGGACAAGGCGGACGGCCTCACCGGATTCCGCGATGGGACAGTCTACTCTCACACCGAGGTGACCGCGTGCGACCTTGACCCCGCGCCGGGCCAGGAGATGATCGCCCTCAATGCCCGTCGGCTCTTTGTCTTCGACGCGGAGGGCAACGAGCTTACCTCTGCGGTCGCGCCGATCGCCTTCACGGACATCCGCGCGGCGACCCCGGCTAAGGGCACGCCGGAACTCTGGCTCGCCTCCTCGCCCAACGGCGATGATCGCATCTACCGAGTCCGGCCCGCGGAGGGCTGGGAGGACGCGTTCGGGGGCCTCCAGCGCGAGGGCAAGATGCGCCGCATCACCGAGAACCTGGCGAAGCTGCGCGAGCAGATCGCGGCCTACGAGGGCACGGCTCCGCCGGGGAGCAGATATGTGCACATCGTCGCCGGGGGCCAGCCCAACACGCCGGGAAAGCTCGCGTGGATGCCCGACGTTATCGAATGGTACCGCGAGCGGTTCCCCTACGAGAGCTGCATCTTCGCCGTCGGTATCAGCGTCGCGGCCGACGAGCTGGTGCCGGGCTTCTTCAAGCCCGACCACCGAACCCAGGGCCGTCGCCTGCCGCCGGCGGACATCGTCGCCCTCCTGCGCGTACTCGAGGAATCCGAGACTCACTTCATCGTGAACATGGGTCATGGTTGCGAGCCGCAGATCGCGCTGGAGACGGCCGAAGCGATCCTGCGGGCCTGCCCGGAGTACTGCCTGGGCTTCCGGTGCAGCGAGAACAGCGACTACGGGGACCGGCTTGAGCACTACTTCAACGACTACTGGTTCCCGCTGATGGACCTGTGCAAGGAGTACGAGAAGAAGGCGATCCTGGTCGAGAAGGGCGCATGGTGGATCGCGGTGCCGGCGATGGCACGCTTCCGCAAGCTCGTGGACGGCACCTACGCGGACGTGCTCGTGCCCAGCGTGGAGGACTCGAACTCACGCAGTCCGGAGCTGAATCTGGCGGGCCGCGCGGGCCTCTTCGCTGCGGGCGCGGTTAACCAGTGGTCGGCGCGCACCATCGCCGACGAGTTGTGCTGGAACCGGTACTTCGAGTGGGAGTTCCCGATGACCGGCCACCCGTTCCTGCGCCGGCAACTGGCCGCGGTTGCGCTCGGTGCCAGGTTCTTCGAGTACTCCCACACGCTCCACTGGTACACGCAGGAGCGCGAGCGCCGTCCCACGGTCGTCGCCACAGAACTCATAGAGCCCCTGGTCCACATGCTGGGCAAGGGGCTGCTCGTGCCGCCTGAGAGGCAGGACATGCTCGGCGTGAGCCCGTGCGCGATCCGGATGCGGCAGCCGAGCGAGCAGTTCCTCACCGAGGCGTTCAACTTCCACCACCACGACGACTTCGCTTGGAGCGAGGAGGAAGCGGCATCACCTTTCGAGGGCATAGCCTGTCACTGGGGAGCGGCGCCGGTGCGAGAGAACTACGTCGGTCACTACCTGTTTGAGCAAGACCGGCACTACGGGAACTTCGTGCCGGCCACGCCCTTCGGCTTCCCGCTCATCGTGCCCGAGTTCGTTGAGCTGAGCGGAGCAGCAGCGCAGGATTGTGCCTGGGAGACCGACGGGCGGCACTTCTATGATGACGGGCGCGCGCTTTCCGGCATCGAGGCGCGGCCACAGGTGCTCGAGAGCTTCGAGGACGCCGCCAGGGGATTGCCCTTCCGCGCCGAGGGCCACGTCTTCCTTCAGGCGCAGCGCATAGACGAGGCGACGGTGCGGATGATCCTGATTGATCCCGGCTTCCTGGATCCCGACGACAGGGAGGTGGCGCTGCACGTGCGGTCCGCCAGACCCGTTCGCGAGCTGGTGGACCTGCTCAGCGGCGCGTCGCTCGAGGTCAGCAACGGGGTGGCGAGAGTGACGGTGCCGGCCGGGGCGTTCCGGTTGCTCGAAGCCCGGTTCTGAGGATGGGCTGGCGGCTGGCAACAGTGATGGGGTCTGCCCTGCGGCCTAGCGGTGGCAGGGCGACCAGCGCGAGTGCGCCGCTCGTTGAAGAGTCTGCCGGGAGAACGCCCACGGGCGCCTCCCGCTTCGGAGCAACCACGCTGAGCGGGAGCACGCCGTACGTTGGCGGCGCCACGATGCCGCGTGCTTGCATGTACTCCTGCTTTGCCTCGACCGCCCCCAGCAGAGCCATGAAGACCAGCGTCTGCCCGAGCACGCCCTGTCGCAGGGCATGAGAGATGCGGAATTCCCCCGCAGGCCCGCGGGAAGCTGGGCGGAGGTTGGGGATGAATCGCGGTGTGACGGCGCAGTAGTGCGCGTATTCCTCGTCGAAGATACCCGCCAGCTTCTCTTCCTCCTGCCGGACGGTCGCGGCGTAGACCGGGATGAGTAGGGCTGCGCACACGAGCGTAGCCAGCCAGTGGTTGGCAAAGACGCAGAGGCCGCCGGCGATTAAGAGATTCGCCAGGTAGAGCGGATTGCGCGTGTACTTGTAGGGGCCCCATGTGCACAGCGTCCGGTTCTTGGAGATGCACCCGAGTGCCCACACTCTTAGCGCCAGGCCCAAGAGAAGGAGGGCAACGGTAAGGCCGTTCTGTGCATCATTGGGGCGCGCGAAGACCAGGACTGCCACCGTGGCCAGGGCGTGAAGCTTGGTGCGATGCTTTGCCGCGAGAGTATTGGCGGTGGCCCACTTCGACTCAACGAACTCAGCAACTTGCCCCGGCGCGGACATCTCCGGCTTTCTCCCCTGCCATGACGTAGAGCAGACGCGACGCGTCTCGTTAGACAGCGCGGGCGCTGGAGATGTTCCGAGGTCAGGAGCTGGCAGCCGAGTTCAACTGTTGAGCCTGCGCTCAAGCTCCGCCATCCGCTGCTCGAGGCGGGCCTGGCGCAGGGCGTTGGTCAGGTCTCCGCGCGTGCGCTCCACCATCCCGCGCACCGCGTCCGAGCGCCCCCGCAGGCCGTAGGTCACAGCGTTGGGGTAGTCGAAGCTCATAATGGTCTGATATATCTCGTCCATCGCGCCGAGGAAAGCCTCGGCCTCGTCAACCTCAGCCTGGCGGATGAGGTCGAGCACGTGCCGGCGCAGCTCGCCCGCCACGTCGGCCAAGCCGTTGAGCCAGGCCACCGGGTTGACCTCCAGGTCATCAGGGCCGGGGAGGTCGTCGTCGGCAATGAGCGCCAGCACGATGGCCGCCTCGGCGTACTCGCGCGTGGCATCCGCGACGAAGCCGCCGTAGCCGATCTCCGGGCTGGCGGCGACGGCCGCCATCATCTGCGCGTTGAGCTGCGCCGTCTCGCGCAGCGACGCCTTGGCCTCATCCATCTCCCCGCGGTGCACCTGCTTGATGGTGGCCGAGGCGGATTGCACGATCTTGCGCGAGACCGCGTAGGCCTCCTCGCGAGCCTGGTGGATCCTCTCGAGGTGCTCGCCTGCGTCAGCCGCATATTCGTCTATGCCATCGAGAATGATGATTCAACCTCCTGCCTGCTTGCTGCCCGATCCGATCTCGGCTCCGCGCTCCAGCGCCGCGATGTTCGCCGGCATATGCTTGTGATGGCGCTCCGGCAGCATCTCGCGCAGAGCCTCCGCCACCGCCTCAACGGTCAGGATGCCGGTCTTCGCGACGTAGGCGCCGATCATAATCATATTGACGGTGCGCTCGTTGCCCAGCTCGACCGCGATCTCACCCGCGGGCACCATCACGACCTCGCAATCATCGCGCGCCACCGGTTGCTCGATCATCGAGCTGTTGAGCACCAGCAGGCCGCCCACGGCCACCCGGCCGGCAAAGGTCTCGAACGCGATTGCGTCCATCAGGAGCATCGAACTCGGCCGACCTGAGATGGGGCTGCCCACGCGCCCGTCGGCGAAGACTACGGTGCAGGTCGTGCTCCCCCCGCGCACCTCCGGGCTGTACATCGGATACCAGGAGACCTTGAGGCCGTGGTTCATCCCCGCTCGGGCCAGCAGTTGGCCCGCCAGCAGCACCCCCTGGCCACCGAGTCCCGCCAGGAACGTCTCCTCACGCATGCTCACTCAGTCCTCCTAACGACGGGCAAGGGGCAAGGGGCAAGGGGGCCACAGCACCGCCTTTCCTGTCACGCGCCGGGGACCGCCTGTCATTTGCCGTTCCCCTTTGCCCTTTGCCCCTTGCCTGGCGTCACTCGGCGAGTCGGTCCCGGAAGACCTTGATGGGATAGTACTGTATCATAGTCTCCTCGATGTGTCTGAGCGCTTCCAGCGGGTCCATCCCCCACCA
>CBFDBV010000113.1:0-11802 GCA_965603135.1 uncultured bacterium | reverse complement strand
AGGCCACGCTCAACAGAGAAGCTGCAGCGCGTGCGAGTCAGTATCACTAAGGGGACGACGAGCACAATGGGCGATGACGTTGGCATCCGGGACCTGGAGTGGTTCGACTGCAACGCCCGCATCGGGCGCTGGTCGGCGCCACGCCCCGAGCAGTTCACCGAGCTGAAGGACCTGCTGGCAGTGTACGACAGCGTGGGGATCAGCGGCGGGCTGGTGCATCACAGTTGGGCGTGGGAGTGGTCGCCGGCGCGCGGCAACGAGCGGCTGCTGGCGGAGATCGGCGGCAACGATCACCTGCGCCCGTGCTTCGTGGCTCTGCCGCACGCGACCGGCGAGCAGCCGCCGCCTGAGGAGCTGGCGGCGAGGGTCAGTGAGCTGGGCGGGGCTGTGCGCATCTTCCCCAGTATGCACCAGTGGCGGGTCAGTGAGTGGTGCGCCGGCAAGCTGTTTCGGGCGCTGGAGGAGCACCGGGTGCCGCTGCTGCTGCACATCAAGGAGAGCGACTGGGACGCGATCGCCGCTATGCTCGCCGCGCACCCGCGCATGCCGGTGATCGTCCTGGGTGTCTACTACCGCGTTGACCGCTACCTCTATCCGCTCTGGGAGCAGCACGAGAACCTCTACGTCGAGGCCAACACCTACGGTGTGTTCCGAGGCATCGAGCCGGTCTGCGCGCGCTTCGGCCCTGAGCGCTTCGTCTTCGGCACGGCGCTGCCCGAGCTGGAGCCCGGCGGGCCCATCGCGCGACTGACCTACGCCGAGCTTCCCGACGAGCACAAGCGCCTGATCGCGGGCGGCAACCTCAGGCGGCTGCTGTCCGGTGGAAGGGAGTGACACGGATGGCACTTGAGACGCTGCAAGAGCACTGCCTGACCGGCACGCCCCTGGAGGGCGAGTTCGTGGTGGACGTTCACAGCCACCTGGGGCCGTGGCACAACTTCAACGTGCCCGAGGACGGCTCGGCGGCGGCGATGGTGCGCTCGATGGATGCCCTCGGCGTGGACGTGACCTTCTGCAGCCCGCACATCGCCATCGGGCCGGACTACCTGGAGGGCAATCGTCAGGTCGCCGAGGCCGCCGAGCAGTTCCCCGGCCGGATCGTGCCCTACATCACCATCAACCCGAACTACCCGCTCGAGGAAATCCGCGCCGAGATACAGCACTGGCACGACACCACCGGCATCAAGGGCTTCAAGCTCCACCCGAGCCTTCACAAGGCCACGACGCTGGATGAGGGTTACACGCCGGTCTACGAGTACTGCCAGGAGCACGGGGTGCCGATCCTGTCGCACTGCTGGAACGGCGAGGGCGGGCTGGAGAAGGTGATCGCGACCCTGACCGAGCGGTATCCAGCCATCAGTTTCCTCAACGCCCACTCGTCAGGCAGTTGGGAGGTCGTGGAGCAGAACTGCGAGGTGTCAAAGAAGTACGATCAGTACTACCTGGACCTGGCGGGCTCGGTGCTGCTGTGGGGCGCGCTGGAGACGATGGTCGAGCGCGTCGGGGCGGAGAAGATACTCTTCGGCAGCGATATGCCCTTCTTCGACGAGCGGCCGGGCTTCGGCAGGATACTGTGCGCGCGTATCAGCGACGAGGACAAGCGCAAGATCCTGGGGCTGAACGCCCGGCGGCTCTACGGGCTGCAAACCACGAAGGGAGACTGACGATGACTGCCAAGCCTGAGGAGTTCTGGCGTTCGCATGACCACCGCTTCCATTGCCCGGGAGTCCCTGAAGCTGAGGACAGAGTCAGGATCAGGGCGCGACTTGGCTCGGAGTTAGGGCGCGTCATGAGGCCCGCGCAGGCCCGGTCGGACACAGACCGGGCCTGGACGGTCATGCTCTACAAGCAGGAGCTGATCCGCAAAGAGGTCGCCGCGAAGGTGCTCAGGGCTCTGGAGGGCGGAGGAGGGGAGGACTACCTGAAGAAAGCGTTGGACGGCGACGAGGACACCGCCAGCGTGGTGAATCTCGGGCGCACGCTGCAAGAACCCATGTCGCGGCTGCAACAGCGCGACAAGCTGCTCGATGTGCTTGACCTGACGATCACCTGCCTGGGCACGCTGCTGGATCAGGCCGAGGCTCACGCCGACACCATCATGGCCGGGCAGACCCACCTCTCGCACGCGCAGCCTACCACCTACGGCGCGTACCTGCTCGCCGTGCACGACGCCCTGGCCCGAAGCCTGGAGCAGATCGAGCTGGCCTACAGGCATACGAACCAGAACTCGGCGGGCTGCGGGGCCTGCTCGGGAACGGGCTGGCCGGTGGACAGGGACCTGATCACCGAGCTGCTCGGTCTCGATTCGCTGGTGGAATCCACGTACGACGGCGAGCCGGGGCAGGACCACGCCCTCACCATCCTGTTCGCCCTCACGAATCTCGGCGTCACGCTGAGCCGAACGGCCATGGACTTCAACATCTGGGGGATGGAAGAGGTCATGATGGTGAACGTTGACCCGTCGTGGCGTGGCGTAAGTTCCCTGATGCCCCAGAAGGCGATCCCGGGAAGCGAGTTCGAGCGCGTTCGCCTGGAGGTAAGCGACGTAATCGGCCAGATGGTGACCGGCGTCGTCTCCAACAAGGGCGAGCCGTACTCGGACATGCTGCCCATCTACGAGGGGTATCGCGCTGCGCTGAGGGCCATGTGCCACATCGAGAAGGCGCTGGGCTTCTTCAACGGCCTGCTATCGAACACGAAGCCCGACGAGGAGCGGATGCTGGAGTACGCGCGCGAGGGCTTCTCCGCGACGCCGGACCTGTCAATCAAGCTCATCCGCGACGAGGGCTACGGGGCCAGGCGCGCGCATCGCATCTGCGCGACGATGGTTCGTATCGCCCGCGAGCGCGGGATCAAGCCGCAGGAGGTCACGGGGGAGCTGCTGGACGAGGCGGCCCGCATTGCCGACGAGACCCCGCCCGGTCTGTCCACCGAGGAGATCCGCGACGCGCTCGACCCCGTCAAGTTCATCGAGCGGCACAACAACCTCGGCGACCCGCATCCAAGCGAAACGCTACGCATGGCGGGCCTGCGCCGGCAGGCGCTCGCGGACGCTCAGGCGCGCCAGTCGTTCCGCAAGGACCGGATCGAGACGGCCAGGACGAAGCTGGCGGCGGAGATCCGCGCCATCGTCGGCTGAGGATGAGGCACCGTGACACTCACACGAACGTTGTCCGAGACCGGGCTCGAGACCGATGCGGATGGCATACGCCCCGAGGCCTACGCTGCCGCAAAGAAGATGGTTCTCGATACGCTCGGCTGCGCGCTGGCGGGATGGAATGCGCCGGGCGTGACAGAAGTCGTGGAGCAGATGTGTGACTGGGGCGGGAAGCCGGAGGCGACCATCCTGTTCCGCGACCAGCGCCTCCCTGCACCCAACGTGGTGCTGGCCAACAGCGCCATGATCCACGCGCTGGACTACGACGACGTGCACATCCCCGGCGTGCTGCACATCATGTCCGTCATCCTGCCGGTGGCGCTTGCCGCCGGTGAGATGGCCGACGCGTCCGGAAAGGACGTGCTGGCGGCTGTCATCATGGGCGTGGAAGTTGCCGGGCGCCTGGGCATTGCCTACCAGAGCCGGTGCGCAGGCCCGCAGGGCGCGGGCCTTCTTCCTACCTCCGTTGTCGGCGGCTTCGGCGCAGTGGCAGCGATCTGCCGCCTGCTTAGCAGGTCGGTTGACGAGTGCGTCAATGCGATGGGGATCAACTACGCGCAGGTGTCCGGCAACCGCCAGGCGCTGCTCGACATGACGCTGACCAAGCGCCTTCAGCCCGGCTTTGCGGCTCGTTCGGCCATGGAGGCCGTCATGCTGGCGGCGCGGGGAGTGACCGGCCCGCACAATGCCCTGGAAGGACGCGCAGGGCTTTTCCGGGTCTATCAGAACGCCGAGCCGGCCACGAGCGAGGAGCTGGCGCAACCGCGAGAGATGTACGAGATCGAACGGGTGTCGGTCAAACGATACACGAGTTGCGGCGCGTGCCATCATGCCCAGATCGCCACAGAGCGGCTCGTCGAGGAAGAGGGCCTGCAGCCCGAGGACGTCGCCCGCGTCGAACTCTACGGCTGCGGCCCGGGAGGGCTGGTGGGCAACCCGTTCGTGATCGGCCCGAATCCGCAGGTCTGCGCTCAGTTCAGCGTCCAGTACGGTGTCGCCCTCACGCTCTTGCGCGGCCGGGCCACCCTCGAGCATTTCACTGACGAGCAGGTACTCGCCAACCAGGACGTGGTCGAACTCGCCCAACAGATCACGTTCACGAAGGAGGTCGGCGGCCTACCGGACCCGTCCGTGGGTAAGGTTCACGCGGTGATCGTTCACACCAGGGACGACCGGCATCTGGTGCGCTGGCAGACGCGGGAGCAAACGTTCGCGCCGGATGCGATGTTGTTGGAGGACGTTATCGCGAAGTTCCGGGACTGCGCGGCGTTCTCAGGTATCTGCCCGCCCGAACAGGCGGACCAGATCGTGGCGAGCGTGCAGAACCTGGACGGCAGGGAGCGGGTGTCTGAGGCGCTGGCGCGCTGGCGGCTGGATGTCGGATGAACGCAGGGGCCGCCCTACGCGCGGGCGCGGCGAGGGAGTTGGCGGCAGAATCGAGCCCAACAGCCGTCCAGCCGTTCTCCGCGGCAGGCCACGGCATAGTTGAGAATCGGATACGCGGTCTCGATGCCGTACCAGTAGGCACCTCCGTAGAAGTGCCCGCAGTTGGGACGCTCGGCCCACTCCTGCCAGGTGGCGTCAGCTATCGGCAGCCAGCGGCAGATGGGCGCCAGGTACGCCTCCTTCCAGACCTCGGAGACCTGCTCCGGCAGGCTGACGGGCTTGACCAGCGCGACTAGCGATTCGTCAACCTGAATTCCGCTCACCAGTAACCCTCCCCTCTACGGGCAGAGCACCTTGTGAATCTCGGCTCGGGCCTCCTCTTCAGTCAGCCCCTTCATAACCTGCTCGACGATTCCCTCTATGCTCTTCGTCTGCTCTTCTGTCAGACTCAACCTGTCGAAGCCCGCCTGCTTGCTCTTGGTCTTGTACCAGTCACATCCGCCGCCGCAGACGAACTTATGCAACTGACCTCTCCCGGCCTCCCGGCTGATTCCTTGCTCGTCCATGACTTGACGGGTGATCTGGTCCACTTGCTGCTCTCGTGTCAGCTCCACGGCCTTACCTCCTTGGACGCAGTTGCCGTGCGATGCGGAGAGCCAACGACCAGTCCCGCCTCGGCGGGATGCGCGGCTTCACTGCTGCACGAAGTGCACCAGCTCGATGGCCTGTTCTCCGCTGACCGCTCAGGCTAGTTGCCAGGACCGACGCCGATGCCGGGAGCGGCCGGGTGTCAGGCTATTCGAACAACACCTTGCACTCGGCCACCATGAACCAGCCTGCATCTCTCGCGGGCGAGTCCTCAAGCGTCTCGAAGCGGATCTCGTTCCCGCCCGGTTTGAGCGCACCGGCCGGAATGGCGAACTCCGCTCTTGACCAGCCAAGCTCCTTGAATTGATTGGGGCCGGCGAAGATCTCCGTCCCATTGACCGTAATCCTGATGTGCACGGCGCCGGGCTTGTCATCGTCCTGCGCCAGCAGCTCGAGGCGCGCCTGACCCTCGGGCACCTTCTCCAGGTGCAGAAGCGCCCACATCGCGGGCGTCGCCGTGTTCTTGCCGTAGATCCAGACAGCGCGCCGCGGCGGGCACTGATGGCTGTACTCGGACGGCGGCTGGCAGCCGAGAAAGGCGTCGAGCTGCACGAGCCACCCGCCGGGGATCTCATCCTGGCTGAAGAGCTGCTGCTCCTCGGCGAGCGTCTTCGGCGGATCAGCGACCAGCCGGTCAATCAGCGGATCGGCGTACCACGGCTCGCGGTCGGTGCGGATGCGAGCGATTCGATACAGCCAGTCACTGACGATGCCCGCCTCCCGGCGACCGACGGTTCGCATCTTCATCGTCCGCCCGATCTCCAGGAACTCGGCGAGGCGGCGGGCGAAGAGCGCCTTGCTCTCGGCCAGCTTGTCGTTGATGGGATTGCGCTCGTTGAGATCGGCGAAGAGCACGCAGAACTTCTCCGCACGAACCCGGTAGAGCGATGCGCGGTCGTCAGCGACGGCGACCTCGGCCTTGCCGAACATCTCGAGCGCCCTGGTCGCGTAGTCGGCGGTCACCAGGCCCGGATTTGCGCCCTCGCACATCTGATGAACCTGGCGCTCTTCGACCTGCCGGTGCATGAAGTCGAAGTACTCGCGCACGTGCGGGGCCGCCGCGCCGTAGTAGGCCGCCATGAACTCGTCAATGAGGTCCTCAACGTCGGCCTCGGGGTCCCAGAGAAGGTGGCTGTTGACGAACACGAACAGGTCGCGGAAGTTGGTCGGCACGCCGCAGTAGTAGATGCCGCGGATGCCGTTGGCCGCGTAGAAGTCCAACTTCCGCGTCATCGCGTAGAAGCTGCCGAACGGCTCGTAGTAGATCTTGTAGCCGCGCGGATAGTCGAAGATGTACATATTGTTCGGGCACTTCGCGACCCAGCCCTTGAGATCCTCAAAGCCCTGGCGGTTCTGCTCGCAGGAGAAGTCGTGGCTCTGGCAGTTCGTCCGGCGGGGATACGGGCAGTACTGGAGCATCACGTTCGGCTCAGGCATCACGCTGGTCGGCGGCGGCGAGGTTGCATCGGTGTAAGCCAGGGTGAGGATTCGCTTGTCCGGGTACTTCGCGGCTACCTCGCGCGCGATCTCGTTCACGTAGTCCAGCAACCTATCGGTCATGTTCTCGCCGGGGATGGCATCGAATGCCTGGCATTTCTCGCACTGGCACCAGACTCCGGGCCCACCGTCGCCCTGCGAGACGCCGAAGAAGGTCCGGTCCTTCTGCTTCTCCATCAGGTCCAGCAAGCGCTCGGCTGACACGCGCCTCACTTCCGGGTTGGACATGCACACGTGGACATCGAAGCGGCGTTGCTCCGGGTCGCGGTGAAGCCGCTTGCCGTCCCGCCGAAGCGCGAAGTACTCAGGATGCTCCTCGCTGTACTTGTCGAAGGGCAGAAGGTACGCGGCGGCGTGAACGAGCCCGCCGGGCTCACCTATGTCGCGAGGATTGCCCAGGTCGTCGCGAGGCGTATGTCCCAGCTTGAGATTCCCGGTCAAGTTGCGGAACTCGTAGAAGGGCTTACCCTGGAGTTGGCACTCGGGGATGGTGAGGTCCCTGACCTTCGGGACCAACTCACACTGCGGCGCGTAGGGCTTGACGCCCAAGTGCCTGAGCAGCGCGTAAGCCGCGTAGACCGTCCCCAGGTCGCGCCAGCCGCACAGCGCCGCCCTCCCTCCGGCCACCTTGACCACGTATCCGTCGCGCTCGACGGCGTCGAGTTCCGCTTCAGAGATCAGCCCCGCGTCCTTCGCCAGAGGCCCCACCGCAAGCACGCCCTCCGGTACGACGGCATCGGCGATCTCGATCCTCTCGAGCCGCTTGCCCGAAATGCGAGCCAGGTACTCGACGAGTTCGTCGGCCGCCAGCTTCTCGCGGTCGCTGGGCTCAGCCCCGGTCGCCACCGCGGTGGCGACCACTCCCGCCGCAAGGCGAATGGTGCCGACCACAGGCGGGGGCTCGGGTGGCTCGACGCTCAACTCGACGATCGAGATGGCCTCGCTCCCCGCGGCGACGGGGATCGAGGTGAACGCCCAGAGGCCCTGTTGCTTGCCGTACTGCTCGACTCGGGCGTCGAACGGGTAGAGCCCCAGGGGTGAGAGCGAGGAGACAACGATGGACCTCTCAGTCGTCTTGATTGTGAACCCCTGACCGTGCGGCGCGATGGAGCCCCTCTGCGGGATGGCAGGAACCGGCGTGTGCTCGACGGTCGCGCCAGCCGCGTTCCACGTCTCGACCGTGCCGCCCTCGACAAGCTCAGGGGGAATCTGGAACGCGGCATACTCGACCGGCCCCACTACCGCGCCCTCGACTACGGTCACGCGGGCTGTCACGCGCACGCCTTTCTCCGAGACCGCCGCCGAGTAAATGAAGTCCCCCTGCGGCAGCTTCGCCTCGAGCGTGACCGTGCGGCCATCCTCGGAGACCGACACATCACCCTCACGCCAAGCATCACGCGACGAGACCAGCAAGCCCTTGTAGTCGGGGTTGTACACGGTGAAATAGGAACCGATGGATATCGGCTCCCCCTTGTACTCGACCACGATCCCCGCTTCGCTCATAAGGACTGCGTAATCGCCCGCGCTCACGCGGCTCCCCTCCTTCTCCTGTTGCGGTGCGGCAATCCCCGCACCGGTCAGCACAGCAAACAGACACCAGGCTAGTTCCTGAGCAGACATTCCGTGCATCTCCTTCCGTGCTGCGCAAGAGCACAGGTCACTCGGGCAGGGCACTGCCTGCAATACGCTATGTGCGTTGCCGTGGTCACAACTCCATGCTGTACTGGACGGACTTCCTCAGCGGGCGAAAGCCGACCTCTTCATACACGTGGCACGCGGGTGCATGTTCCTCACCCAGGCCCGTGCCCGCAATGGCGATGCGCATCCCGGCCTCGCGCAGCTTCTCCAGGCAACGTTCGACGATCCCGGTGCCGGCGCCCTGGCCGCGGAAGTCGGGATGCACGGCGTTGTACGCGATGCTGCCGACACATCTGCTCTTGTCCACGGTCCAGACTCCCCATCCGGCGATGCGCCCGTCCACCTCCGCCACCAGGCACGTGTCCAGGTGCGTCTCAACAGACGAGCGGACGGCACCGATCTGATAGTCCTGCCAAGGCTTGCCGCCGATCATCCCGTGGCGCTCCTCCATCGCCTTCGGGGTGCCCGTGGGCCAGCCGACGCGCACGACCTCCAGGATGCCCTCAACGTCCTCCGGGGTTGCGGGTCGGTAGGTGATATTGGACACCTCCATGCTGCACCCCTCTCATCACCGTATTGCCGCCATCCAACGGGCCCGGCTACTCGACGGTTTGGCTGAGCGGCCAGTCGAACGAGCACCCGGCCTGTACGGCCTTCTCGTACAGGCCCGGCTCGGTCTCGCTCAGCGGCCGCTGCAGGTTGTGCTGCCAGTTGCGCCCGACGGTCAGATCGGCGATGACCGGCTCGGCGTCCGGCTTCGTTTCGGAGTGGGCCCGTAGCTTGATGCCGTTCTGCCCGGGATTGTAGCAGTAGAAGTAGTTGTCGTAGATATGGCCGCCGCGGCAGTCGGCAATGGAGATCAGGGCTCCCTCCTCGTCAAGGTTGACGCGGAAGATGCAGTCATGGATCCTGATCGCGAAGCAGTTCAGGTCCAGGTGAACCGTGTTCGCGCTCCCCTCGACGGGAAGCATCTCCACGTTCTTGTAGCCGTTGCCCTCGAAGTAGCAGTTGTTGATGGTGAGGCCATGAGTGCCACGAACGAAGATAGCTGCCTTGGCGCAGGTCTCCAGGCCGCAGCTCTCGATGCGCGAGCCGTGGACCCCGCTCAGGAGTATGCCGATCACGTCGCGCCCGAAATAGCAGTCCCGGATGATGCAGTTGTTGAAGTGCCCGCCACCGTAGAAGCCGGTTTCCCTGCACCAGCGGAAGGTGGAGTTGAAAAATCGGCTTGACCAGCCCTCGGCGTGCACACCGTACTGCGCCGCGCCGGCAATGTAGCACGAGTCCATCGTGAAGTAGTTGTGCCATTTGATGTTGAGCGTCGTCCTGCCGCCGCGCAGAAGCAGCTTCGACAGGTGGCCGTGCGTCGCGGGCTTCTCGTACGTCAGGCCGGTCCAGTTGACGCAGTTCTCCGTCTCGACCTGCTGGGAGATGATGGATTTGTGCGGCCCCGCCCCGAACAGCCGGATGTTGTTGCGGATGAAGGGCGTCCCCTCCACCTCCACCGGCACGATGTCAATCGCCTTGCGGATCTTGTATTCGCCCACGGGCACGTAGATGGGCTTGAGCGTCTCACGCGCCTTGGCGACCGCCGCCTGGAAGGCCGGCTGCCAGTCCTCGGCCTCACCGCCCAGGTCTACGGCCTGCTCTTGGAAGTCAGTCACCGCAATGACATCTGTGATGGGCTGGGCCAGGGAGAGCACGGGGCTCGTCGCCAGTCCCAGAAGCACGAGGAGAATCGCTCTTACAGTTCGCACCGCTTGTGTCCCCCTTGAGATATGAGCCGGCGTGGTCTGCACTGGCCCGCGGACCTGCGATCAGGGTAGTTGGGCTGCCAGCTCCCTGACGCTCTCACCGTCAAGCGCGTGGTCGAAGACCTTTACCTCATCCAGCACGGCCATCGCCTGGAGGCTGGCCCCGTAGCAGCCCAGGCTGATGACTCGATCCTCAAGCGCGAAGTCGCCGGCGAAGTGCGCGCGGCTCATCTCCTCGGCATCGAGATAGAGCACCATCTGGTTCGCGGCCTTTGACCAGGTCAGGCAGATGTGGTACCAGCGGCCGGCCTCCAACTCCACGGACTTCCTGATGATGAACTCGGGCGGGCCATCGTACGGCACGCCGCCCAGCACCTGGAAGCCCCCGCCGACGTAGGCAAGCCGAATCTCCCCCCCGCCAGCGTGGCGCAGCTTGCCCCACGGCCGGCCGCCGTCTACCCGGTACGCCGCGCACATGATGAACTGGAAGTTCTGGTCGCCCACCGTCTCCCGGTTCCACGGCGCAAGCGGCTTGATGAAGACACTGAAGGTCCCGGCACCTTCGTCCAGGTTCTCGCCCCCCGCCACCCGGCACGTGTTGCCGCTGAGAGTTGAGAGGTACATCCCCTCACCGGCGACGCCGGGAAGGAACTCCGCGCCGTCGGCGATCATAGTGCCGTCTCCCCGCGCGTACGCGGCCTTGCCGCGGTCCTCGAAGGGCACGTAGAGCAGCAGGCCGGCGTCGTCTGCGGCTGCGTCATCGGGCATGTCAGCAGTCGGACGTAGCTCGGCAGCACGGGCGGCCTCAAGGGCGGCCCTGCTCACCGGCGCCACCTCATCATAGGGGAACTCGGCGAGCGATTCCGGCAGCGCATCCAGGGCCGCAATGAGCATTACCTCGGTCAGGCAGATGCTCTCGATCTGCCCGTTATAGTTGCCGTCCACGGCGCGGTGCAGCTCGAGTCTGATCCTGCGAGAGTTGGTCTGCCGCGTCAGCTCGAAGCACTGTCCTCGCGCGCGCGCCAGGCCTGTGTGCCTCACGTAGAGTTCGCCGTCGTAGAGCACCTCGCCGTCAGCGCCGCCGGCGCGGATAGTGAAAGGCCCCGGCAGATCACCGTCGGGAAGCGCCGTGGAGATGGTCGGACAGATGACGGCGAACCCGAGCGGCCCCGGCAACTTCCCGACGACCTCGTACTCGATCCAGGCGCCCTCAGTCACACCGGAGTTCCAGGTGGTGAACGCGCTGCCATCGGCGGTGAGCTGCGCCTCTTCGAGGTTGCCGGAGGCATCCGTGACCTTGATCGGCACCGGCAGCAGCCGCGGGCCACGCCAGGTCGGCTCCGGCGCTCCCATCACCTGGCCGAAGCCCACGTCGCTGGCTACCCTATGCAGCGGCGAGTCATCAGGCAGGCGGAAGTCAAAGGGGTCCTCGGAGGCGAAGCTCACCGGTTGGAACAGAGAATGAAGCTCCAGGCCCAACTCGTGGGCGGCCTCGATGGAGTCGAGCTGGGCGATGGGCCGATCGCAGTCGAAGATGTTGTGGTCGGAATCGCGCTGGTCCCAGGCGATGCGGGTGTCATACGAGAAGCCAACAGGCGAGCCCAACAGCAGGTTGTTGCGGAAGAAGTTGTCGTGGGCGTGATTGTTGACGGTGACGGCCGAGTAGCGGTTGCCGACGATGGTGTTGTTGACGAAGCGGTCTTCGCGCGAGTAGCCCTTGGG
>CBFDBV010000112.1:0-11821 GCA_965603135.1 uncultured bacterium | reverse complement strand
GCTCCTCAGCCTCCTCGGGTTGCTCCCCAGCCTCCTCGGGCTGCTCCGGGACCTGCTCGGGCTCCTGGGCCACTTCGACCTCTTCCCCCTCCGTCCCACCTTCCAGGACTACGGGGGACAAGTCGGCCTGGTCCTCCGCCGCGTCCTCGCGCTCGTCTGTCATCTGTTTCCCTCCTAGCGAGTGGCAGGCTTCGCCTGCAGCAACATCAGCAACATCAGTTACGAGTAGCGAGTAACGACTCATACCCGATTGTCGTTTGCTGTTTCTCGCCACTCGCCACTGTCGTTACTGTGCGCGAAGCGCACCCACTCGCCACTGTCGTTCCTGCCGTCTACTTCTTCGCAGCCGCCTTCTTCCTGCCGGCCACGGTCTTTCTCTTGCCCTTGCGCGTGCGCGCGTTGGTGCGGGTGCGCTGGCCGCGCACCGGCAGGCCGCGCCGGTGCCTCACCCCGCGATAGGTTCCCGTCTCCACCAGGCGCTGGATGTTGGACATCACCTCGCGGCGCTTGTCACCCTCGATGACGTAGTCGCGCTCGATGATCTCGCGCAGCCGCGCCGCCTCGTCCTCGGTGATGTCGCGCATACGCGTGTCAGCATCAATCTGCGCGTCCCTCAGGATGCTCTGGGAACTCGTGTGCCCTATCCCAAAGATGTAGGTCAGGGCAACCTCGATCCGCTTATTGGCCGGCAAGTCTACACCAACAATCCTCGGCAAGCTGATCCCTCCTCCTTGTCCGCCGTAGCCTTGGCGACGGCGGATGCACCAGATGTAACGACAGCGCCCTTCGGGCGCAGGTACGACAGCAACGTCAGTTGCGAGTAGCGAGAAACAACCTGCGACCACCCGCCCTTGCCGTATGCCGTTACTCGTTACTCGTTACTCGCTACTCGCCACTCGCAACTGGACTAGCCCTGGCGTTGCTTGTGCCTGGGATGCTTGGAACAGATCACACGCACCACGCCGCGGCGCCTGATGATCTTGCACCCATCGCAACGCTTCTTCACGGATGCCTTGACTTTCATCTCCATCACTTCCCAACAGCCAATAGCTGATAGCTAATAGCTAAGAGCTGATAGCTCTTACTTGTGCAGCCAGACGATGCGGCCGCGGGTGAGGTCGTACGGCGAGATCTCAACCGTGACCCGGTCTCCGGGCATTATGCGAATGTACCTCATTCGTATCTTCCCGCAGACGTGGGCCAGTAGCTTGTGACCGTTCTCAAGCTCCACCTTGAACACGGCGTCCGGGAGCTTCTCGATCACGGTCGCGAGCACGCGGAGCATCTTCGGCTGCTGGCTCTGAGCCTGTTGCTTCCTGGCCATAGACTGCTCCGTCCTTGCTTGTTCTGGCGCGCCTGGCCGTCGTTCCTGCACGTGGTCCCGCCGCCCTGCGACAACAGGGCCCTCACGGGGCGGTAAGTATCCACATGCCGTCCTCGGTGACGGCAACGGTATGCTCATAGTGCGCCGAGATGCTTCCGTCCGCGGTGCGCACGGTCCAGCCGTCGTCGCCGGTGACGACCTCCGGCCCGCCCGCGTTGACCATCGGCTCGATGGCCAGGACCATCCCCGGCTCCAGGGTCAACTCATAGACCCTGGAGTTGTCGTCCTCGATGAAGTTCGGCACTTGCGGCGGCTCGTGAGGCGAGCGGCCTATGCCGTGCCCCACCAGCGCTCGCACCACGCTGAAGCCGGCTGCCTCTACATACGCCTGCACCGCGCCAGCGATGTCGCGTATCGTCGCGCCGGCCTTCACCTGCGCCAGGCCGAGTTCCAGGGACTGCTCGGTGACCGCCATCAGGCGGCGCAGCTCGTCGTCAATCTCCCCGATGCCGACGGTGAACGCGCCGTCGGAGTGATAGCCCTCCCAGCAGACCCCCAGGTCTATACCCAGGATGTCCCCCTGCCGCAGCAGCTCGTCGTCGCTCGGTATGCCGTGGACGACGATGTCATTGAGTTCGGCGCAGATTGTCGCCGGGTAGCCGCGATAGCCCTTGAAGGAGGGCTCGGCTCCCGCGTCGCGGATCATCTCCTCGGCGACCGTGTCCAGGTGCAGCGTGCTGACCCCAGGCTCAATCACCTCGCGCAGGCGGCGCATCACGCGGGCGTGAATGCGCCCCGCGTGGCGCATGGTCTCAAGTTCGGCCTGGCTCTTGCGCGTGACTTTATGCCCGCCGATGCGCGGCCCGTTCATCGTGCAAGTCTCCCGCGGTTAGCTTCGAACTAGTTCTGGGCCGCGCTCCGGACGCGCTCCTGGATCTCGCCAAGAGCGCCCTCGCCTGATATGTTGGTCAGAAGGCCGCGGTCCGAATAGTACTGTATGAGCGGCTCGGTCTGCCGCTGGTAGACGGCCAGCCGCTCGCGAACCGCCTCCGGCTGGTCGTCGGTGCGCTGATAGAGCTGTCCGCCGCACTCCGGGCAGGGACTGTCTGCCTCGACACCCTCCTGATCCACGTGAAAGATGCCATCACAGCCCCGGCACATCCGCCGCCCTGACAAGCGCCGGAGCATCTCCTGCTCTCCCACCTCCAGGTTCAGGACTCTCAGCGGCTCCCGCCCCAGAGCGCGCATAGCCTCATCCAGCGCCTCCGCCTGCGGGACGGTGCGCGGGAAGCCGTCCAGAACGAAGCCGGCCGCGCAGTCCTCCCGGTCCAGGCGCTCGCGCGCGATGGCGATGACCAGCTCGTCAGGCACCAGCTCGCCCGCGTCCATGTAACCCTTAGCCTGGCGCCCAAGCTCGGTGTCCTGCGCCACGGCCTCGCGCAGGATGTCCCCGGTGGATATGTGCGGCACACCCAGTTGCTCGCTCAGGCGCACCGCCTGGGTGCCCTTGCCCGCGCCGGGCGGCCCCAACATCACTATGTTGTACTCCGATGAGCCCGTCATCTGTCCCGCAGATTCCCCTACGCCAGGAAGCCCTTGTAGTGCCGCATCAGCAACTGCGCCTCTATCTGCTGCATCGTGTCCAGGGCCACGCCGACCACAATCAGCAGCGAGGTGCCACCTACCAGAGTGAAGGTCGTTACCCCGGTTATGTCGCCCACGTAGTACTGCATGACCGCCACGATGCCCAGGAACAGGGCGCCGGCAAGAGTGATGCGGTAGAGTATCCTGTCAAGATAGTCGCGGGTGCTCGCCCCGGGACGGATGCCCGGGATGGCGCCACCGTTCTTTTGCAGGTTCTCGGCGATCTGCTCCGGGTTGAAGGTGACCGCAGTGTAGAAGTAGGTGAACACGATCACCAGCAAGAAGTAAAGGAACGAGGCGAAGTGGTTCTGCCCCGGCGTGGTGAACTGCACCAGGGAGAACATCGCCTTGCTCACCGCCTGTTCGCTCACGTGCAGCAGCCCCGCGATCTTCGCGATAGTGGAGGGGGCGTTGACGAACTGTGCTATCTGGCCCGGGAACAGCGCCACGGAGATGGCGAAGATGATGGGCATTACGCCCGCCTGGTTGACGCGCAGGGGCAAGTAGCTGCTCTGCCCCCCGTACATACGATGGCCCTTGACGCGCTTGGCGTACTGCACCGGGATCTTGCGCTGCGCCTGCTGCACCTTGACGATGCCGTAGATGGTGCCGAACATAATCGCCGCCAGGAAGGCGATGTTGGCCACGCCTATCTGGCCGTTGCGCCACATTATGATGGTCTGCGCGAGGTCCTGGGGCAGTCGAGTGATGATGCCGGCGAAGATGATCAGCGACACGCCCTGGCCGATGCCGCGCTCGGTCATCAGGTCCGACAGCCACATCAGGAACGCGGTGCCCGACACCATCATCAGAATCACGTACATCATAAGCCAGGGGCCGCCCACGAAGGCCTGGCCCCTGCGGAAATATGTGATCATACCTGCCGCTTGCAGGGCGGCCACGCCCATGGTCAGGTACTTGGTCCAGGCGTTGATCTTCTTGCGACCGTACTCGCCCTCTCTCTGCAACTCTTCCAGGGCGGGGATGGCCATCGTGAGAAGCTGCAAGATGATGGAGGCGCTGATGTAGGGCATAATGCCCAGAGCCAGCACCGAGAAGCGCTTGAGCGCGCCGCCGGCGAAGGCGTCCAGCAGCTCGCCCAGCCCGCCCACGCCGCGGAACAGCGTCTCGAGCTTGCTCTTGTCAATGCCCGGCAGCGGGACGTGGGCACAGGCGACATAGACGCCGAACATCGCCATCAGGAACAGAATCCGCTTGCGGATGTCGGGCACCCGCATCGCCTGTCCCAGCGCCGCGAGACGCTCTCTCATCCCTCGATCACCTCGGCGATGCCGTCGGCAGCCTCAATCTTCTCCCGGGCCGTGGCGCTGAAGGCGTGAGCCCTCACGTGCAGCGGCCTCTCAATCTCGCCCTCACCGAGAATCTTGACGCCGTCCAGCAGCTTACTGATGAGGCCCTCGGCGAGCAGACGCTCGGGGCCGACATCCTCGCCCGCCTCGAACCTGTCGTTGAGGCTGCCCACGTTCACCACGGCCTGCTCGGTGCGAAAGATGCCGATGTTGTGAGCGCCCTTGGACTTGCCGCGCAGCATCGGCGCGCGCCGGTGCATAGGCGTCTGACCGCCTTCAAAGCCAGGGGCGATGCTGTAGCGGTGCTTCTGACCCTTCTCACCGCGCCCAGCGGTCTTGCCCTGGCCCGCGGAGATGCCGCGGCCCACTCGCTTGCGCTTGCGCTTTGCCCTCGGATTCGGATGAAGATGGCACAGGTCCATCGCTCTTACTCCTCGCTGGTTGCGCTTGCCGCCTGGACCTCTTCGCTCTCGACGAGGAAGTCCACGTTGCGGATCATGCCGCGCACGCTCTCATTATCAGGCAGCACCTTGCTCTGGCCGATGCGCCTGAGACCGAGCGCGCGGAGGGTCTTCACGTGCTTGGGCTTGCGACCGATAGCGCTGCGGCGCAGCGTTACCTTTATCATCTGCTTCCTCGCCATCGCTGGTGTCGGGCTCAGAACTCCAGCCCTGCCTCCCTTGCGCCCTCCGCCAGAGCCTTGACGCGTCCGTGGTACTTCCGACCGGCGCGATCGAAGACCACCTGCTGGATGCCCTGAGCGCGGGCGCGCTCGCCGATCACTCTGCCGACCACCTGGGCGGCGGCGATATTGCCGGTGCTGCCGTTGCACTGGCTGGCGATCTCGCTTTCCGTAGTGCCGGCGGCAACCAGTGTATGCTGGGCGTAGTCATCAATGATCTGCGCGTAGGTATGCTTGAGGCTGGCGGACACGCACAGCCTGGGCCGCTCGGGCGTGCCAACGATATCCCGGCGCGCCCGCATCTGGCGCCGCCTTCTCATAGCCCTGCGATTGACCTCTGTCTTCACTTGCTACACCTCGTCCCGCCCGGGCGGAACCGCCGTCGCTGCCCGGGCAGACCTTTGACTGCATCAGACGCCCAGGTCCGCGCCCACCTTGGCCGCCTTGCCCGGCTTCAGGCGGACCTCTTCGCCCTGGTAGCGGATGCCCTTGCCCTTGTAGGGCTCGACCGGGCGCAGGGCGCGTATCTCGGCGGCCACCTGGCCGACCGCCTGCTTGTCCGCGCCACGCACGATGATGAGGGTGCCGCCCTCCTCCGCCAGCTCCACGCCCTCGGTCGGCTCGTAGCTCACCAGATGCGAGTAACCCAGGCGCAGCATCAGACTACGTCCCTGCATCTCGGCACGGTACCCAACGCCGTGAATCTCCAGCCTCTTCTCAAAGCCGTCGGTTACACCGATCACCATGTTCGCCAGCAGAGAGCGGGTCAGGCCGTGCAGGGCCCTGTGCTCTGTGGCATCGCTGGGCCGCATCACCCTGACCTCCTCGTCGCCGACCTCGATGCTCATCGCGCGATGCAGCCGGCGGCTCAGCTCACCGTTGGGACCGGTGACCTTGACCTCGTTTCTCTCCCCTACCTCAACCGTGACCCCGGTGGGGATCGCGATCGGCATAGTCCCGACTCTGGACATCTTCACTCTCTCCCTGTCGTCAGCTATTAGCTATTAGCTATTAGCTGGTAGCTGGCCCTACCAGACCTGTCCGATGACTTCGCCGCCGATGCCACGCCTGCGAGCGTCGCCATCGGTCATCACGCCCTGACTGGTGCTGATAATAGCTACGCCGAGGCCCTGGAGCACTCGCGGCAGCTTGTCCTTGCCCGCGTACACACGTCGGCCCGGCTTGCTGACGCGCTTGAGCCCACGAATCACAGGCTCGCGCTTGGCGTCATAGCACAACCTGATGCGCATGGTCCTGCCTCTGTTGATGAGCTGATAGCCACGGACGTAGCCCTCGCGGTGCAGAATCTTCGCGATCTCCAGGTGGAGCTTGGAGACGGGCACGTCCACATCCAGGTGCCGCGCCACCGCGGCATTTCGGATGCGAGTGAGCATATCTGCTATGGGATCGGTCAAGGCGGCCATTGGTCTCCTCCTACGGCTGCCAGTCAGCTATTAGCTATCAGCTGATAGCTGACAGCTCTTACAAAGTCACCAGCTCGACTTGGTTATCCCGGGGATGTTGCCGTCCAGAGCGTTCTCACGAAAGCATATTCGGCACAGCCCGAACTTGCGCATATAGCCGCGGCGTCGCCCGCACAGGGCGCACCGGTTGTAGTCCCGCGTGCGGAACTTGTGCTTGCGAGCCGCATCGTGCTTCCAGGCCGTTTTTGCCATTGAACTCCTCCTGCCCGTCGCGTCCTTCTTCTTCACCGTGGCGGGCTCCCGCCTGCCACGGCACGCACCTACGGAACGCAGCCCTACCGCCCCGCCAGCGGGATCCCCATGGCCGTCAGCAGCTCCGCCGCTTCCTCGTCAGTATCAGCGGTGGTGACGATGGTGATGTCCATCCCCCGCACCTTGCTGACGTCATCGTAGTTGAGTTCCGGGAAGATCAGCTCGTCGTCTATGCCGATGGTGTAGTTACCGCGCCCGTCGAAGCTGTCGGGAGACAGTCCGCGGAAGTCGCGGATGCGCGCCAGAGCGATGTTGAAGAGGCGGTCCACGAACTCATACATCCGGTCACCGCGCAGCGTGACGCGACAGCCGATGGGCTGTGCCTCACGGATGCCGAAGGTGGCGATGGAGCGTCGGGCGCGCGTGATCGCCGGCAACTGCCCGGTGATAAGGCTGAGTTCGCGCACCGCGGCATCGAGAGTGTCTATGTCATTGCCGGCCTCGGCCACGCTCATATTCACGGACACCTTGCGCAGCCGCGGCGCCTCCCAGGAGTTGCTGTACCCGAACCTCTCCATAAGGGCGGGGATCAACTCCTCCTCATAGAGGGTCTTCAGCCGCGGCTTCGTCCTGGTGATTGTCTCGGCCATCTCTCTCCCACCCATCCACCTGCGTCCCGTCCAGGCGGGGTCACTCGTCAATGTCGGCTCCGCACTTCTTGCACACGCGCACCTTATCTCCGTCCTCGCGCACCCGCACGGCGATCCTCGTGGGCTCGTCACAGCTCGGGCAGACCACCATCACGTTCGAGACGGCGAGGGCGGCGGGCGTCTCCACGATCCCGCCCTGCCGCACCTGCTGGGTCTGACGGACCGCCTTCTTGACGATGTTGATGCCGTCCACGGTGACGCGACGCCGGCGCGGGTCAACCTTGATCACCTTGCCCCGGCGCTGGCGCGCCTTACTCGAGCGGTCCTTGCCGGACATTATCTGCACCATGTCACCGTTCTTGATTCTCATCTTTGTCACTGTTCTGTCCTGGCCTCGCATATCAGCGCCTCCCGTAGTGCGGAAGCTGGAGCCGGTTGCTGCGGCCTAGCGGGATCATTGCCAGCCTCTGCCGCACGGCAAAGGCGCCATGCTGGAGGCCGGAGGGTCCAGCGGTTTGCCCCTGGTCGTTTCCAGCTTCCAGCCTCCAGCTTCCTGCCTCCGCCGTTTGCCGTTGTCGTTTTCCGGCTTCCAGCTTCTCGCCTCCAGCCTCTGCCGTGTCAGATGACCTCCGGCGCCAGGGAGACGATGCGCATATACTCGTTGTCTCGAAGCTCCCTGGCGACCGGCCCGAAGACTCGAGTGCAGCGCGGGTTGCGGTTCTCGTCCACCAGCACCACGGCGTTGTCATCGAAGCGGACGTGCGTGCCATCAGGTCGAGCGATGCTGTCGCGGCAGCGGACGACGACGGCGCGCACTATCTCGCCCTTCAGTATCGCGCTCTGCGGCGTGACCACCTTGGTCGAGGCGACGATCTCGTCGCCCAGGCTGGCGTACCTGGAGCCACCTCTTCCCATCACGCGGATGCAGAAGACCTCGCGCACCCCGGAGTTGTCGGCTACCTTCAATCTCGTGGTGGTCTGTATCATGGTGCTTCCCTCTCCACACGGCGGGCAAAGGGCAAAGGGCAATAGGGAACGGCGCACGACGACAATGACCGCAGTGTGGGCCGACTACTCCTGGTCAGCTTCCTTTGCCGCCCGGGCCTCGGCGATGACCTTCTCGGCCAGGTGCCCGGGAAGCTCCTCGTAGTGCGCGAACTCCAGCTCGAAGCTGGCGCGCCCCTGTGACAGGGAGCGCAGGTCGGCGGCGTAGCGCCCCAGCTCGGCCTGCGGCACCTGGGCCTTGATGACCTGAAGCGAGCCAGCCTGCTCGGTGCCCTGTATTCGTCCGCGCCTGCTGTTGAGATCGCTCATCAGGTCACCCATCAGGTCTTCGGGCGTGGTCACGCTGACGTCCATAATAGGCTCGATCAACACCGGAAGAGCCTGCTCCAGGGCGGCGCGCAGCGCTATGCTGCCCGCGGTGCGGAAGGCGATGTCCGACGAGTCCACCGGATGGGAACTGCCGTCGTCCAGCGTGACTCGGATGTCCACCACCGGGTAGCTGGCCAGCCGACCGACCGCCATCGCATCCACGATCCCCTTCTCCACCGCCGCGATGAAGTTGGTCGGCACGGATCCCCCTCGGATCTCGTTCGCGAACTCGTAGCCAGCCCCGCGCGGCATCGGCTCCACCCGGATCCAGACATCGCCGAACTGCCCCCGCCCGCCGGTCTGCTTCTTGTGACGGCCCTGGACGCGCACGCTGCCGCGCACCGTCTCGCGGTAGGGTATACGCGGCTCGCTCAGGTCCACGGCCACCTCGAACTGCCGGCGCAGGCGCGCGAGCACCACGTCCAGGTGCAGCGGGCCCATGCCCTTGACCAACAGCTCGCCGGTCTCGTTGTCCCGCTGGTAACTGAAGGCCATGTCCTCGGCGGCGATCTTGGCCAGAGCGTCAGAGAGCTTGTCCGCGTCACTGCGGGACGCTGCCCTGGCCGCCGCCGCATACATCGAGGCGGGGACCTCCGGCGGGTCCACCACCACGGCAGCGCCCTGCGCGGTGAGGGTGTCGCTCGTGACGGTGTGCTCCAGGCGCATAGCCGAGCCCAGGTCGCCCGCCACCAACTCGGCCACGCCCTCGGTCTCCCTGCCCTGATTGATCGCCAGGCCGCTGAGCCGCTCCCGGTCTCCGGTCCGCACATTCACCACGTCCTGATCGGCCCTGGCCGTCCCCGCCATCACCCGCACAAGACTGAACTTGCCGACATACGGGTCGCTCAGCGTCTTGAAGACCACGAGCGTCGTGACAGCCGAAGCGTCAGCCTCGAGCACGACCTCCTCTTCCGAGTCGGGCGCATGCCCGGTCCGTGGCTTTGCCAGGGAATCGGCCGGCGAGAGCGCCACGTGCGTTATGAACTCCAGCAGCGCCTTGACGCCGATCTCGCCGGTAGCGCAGGTGCACAGCACCGGAACCAGCGACCCCGAGGCCACCGCCGCCTTCAGCCCCGTCGCCAGCTCCTCCTGGCTGAGGGCTCCCTCCTCCAGATATTTCTCGGTCAGATCATCGTCAGTGGCGGCCACCGCATCCATGAGCGCCTCGCGGGCATACGTCACGTCATCGTCCATCTCGGCGGGGACGTCCGCCAGCTTGGCGCCAGCCCCGGTGCCGACCACCGCCTTCTCCGAGAGCAGGTCCACGACGCCCTCAAAGCCGGCGCCGCTGCCGATGGGCAACTGCGCCGCAACAGCCTCGCAATCGGCGAGGTCCTCGTTCATAGCCTCGATGACAGACGCGAAGTCCGCCTGCTCACCGTCCATCTTGTTGACGACGCCTATGACGGGAACGCCCGCGGCCCGGGCCGCATCGTACATCTTAATCGTGTGGACCTCGACCCCCGAGGCGGCATCCAACACCAGCAGAGCGTTCTCGACCACCCAGAGGCAGTAGAGGCCCTCGACAAAGAACTCGGCGTAGCCCGGGGTGTCGAGCAGGTTGACCTTCACGCCGTCGTGCTCGCAGTGCGAGAGCGCGGCGGTCACGGATATGTTGCGTTCCTGCTCTTCCGGCTCGCAGTCGGCGATGCTGGTGCCTTTGTCAACGCTGCCAAGCTGCTCGGTAGCGCCCGCGGCGTGAAGCAGGGCCTCATTGAGCGAGGTCTTGCCCACGCCTCGGTGTCCGACCAGAGCAATGTTGCGCAACTCTTGCGGCTGCCAGTTGCTCACTTAGCTTCCTCCCGGGTCGAGAGCCCGCCTTGGTTCCGCCAGGGCGGGACCGGTGCCGTCGGGTCTAGTCGCCGCGCGCCAGCACCTCGACCAGGCGCCAGGACTTCTCCTTGCTCAGTGGCCGACACTCAGTGATGACCACGCGGTCGCCCACCTTGCACTCGTTGCTCTCGTCGTGCACCTTGAACTTGCTGGTGCGGCGCAGCACCTTGCCGTAGATAGGATGGCTGGTCGTCCGCTCCACGCCAACCACGATGGTCTTGTCCATCTTGTCGCTGACGACGATGCCCTCGCGGGTAGCCCGTTTGCCCCTGGCCCGTGCGCTCATCTCTCTTGCCTCACTTGCCGGATGCCTCAGAGTCGCTCGCCGCTCACTCGATGCCGAGGCGACGGGCGCGCCTGATGGTGTTTATGCGCGCGATCGCTTTGCGGTACTTGCGCACACGCTTGGGATCGTCAATCTGACCCGATGCCTGCCGAAAGCGGAGGTTGAGCAGGCTCTCGCGGATGTGCAGCGCTCGCTCCGCCAGCTCCTCATCGGTGGCGTCGCGGAGCTGATCCAGCAAGTCCCTGGTGCTCTTGCTGTCATCGGGCATCTTCGATCCCCTCCCGCGTGACAAAGCGGGTCTTGATCGGCAGCTTGTGAGAGGCCAGGCGCATCGCCTCGCGTGCCAGCTCGTAATCCACGCCCGCCATCTCGAAGAGTACCCTGCCCGGCTTGACCACCGCGATGTAGTACGCGGGCGCGCCCTTGCCCTTGCCCATCCCGGTCTCGGCGGGACGCTCGGTGACCGGCTTGTCGGGGAAGACCCTGATCCAGACCTTGCCGCCACGCTGGGCGTGCCGGGTCATCGCCACGCGCGCCGCCTCGATCTGCCGACCGGTCAGCCAGGCGGGCTCCAGCGCCTGCAAACCGTAGTCGCCGAAGTCCACGTTGCAGCCTCGGTAGGCCTTTCCCTTCATCCGCCCCCGGTGGTGCTTACGATATTTCTGCTTCCTCGGCATCAACATCGCCGGTATCCTCCTCGGCTGCTTGCTCGCTCTCGGCTACTTCCTCCGCCCGCGTAGGGCGGGCTTCCAGCCCGCCTGCGGTGGCGGGGCGCTCGGCGTCGGCCAGCTCCTCGGCCGGCTCCTCCTCAACGACAGGCTCCTCGTCGGCGGTCGCCGCCACCGGCTCCGGGACCTCGGGAGGCACTTCCTCCGCCTCGTCCACGGACAACTGCTGCACCACCATCTCGACATCTGCCAGGTCGGGCTCGACCGCGACGGCCTCCGGCTCCACGGAGACGGCATCGGCCTCCACGGCCTCTGCGATCTCGGGCGCCTCGGCCTCGACGGCAGCCTCCGGCTCAACCTCAGCCTCGACGACA
>CBFDBV010000111.1:0-11870 GCA_965603135.1 uncultured bacterium | reverse complement strand
TCGGCCCGGAGCCGATGATCAGTATCTTATTCAGGTCGTCCCGTCTAGGCATGTCGGCTCCTCAGCACTTCCACCTCTGGCAATGGGCAAAGGGCAATGGGCAACGGGGCCACAGCGCCGCCAGACAGCGAGCGGCTGGCCTGCTTGAACCCGCCCAGCGCAGGGCTTGCCCTGCGGGCCGGAGCGCAAGCGCTCCGCTGGGTAGATGATGGGTTGGGCTTGCCCTGCGACTCGGGCCGGTGCAGGCCGGCTGTCGTTTCCAGCCTCCCGCCTCCAGCCTCCGGCGTTCCCTATTGCCCATTGCCCATTGCCCATTGCCTGATGTTCTCGATGAAGGTGTCGAAGAGATAGTGCGAGTCGTGCGGGCCAGGGCCGGCCTCCGGATGATACTGCACCGAGAACACCGGATGGTCGCGGTCGCGCATGCCCTCCAGGCTCTGGTCGTTGAGATTGATGTGCGTTATCTCAATGCTGTCGGGAAGGGTGTCAAGGTCCACGCAGAAGCCGTGGTTCTGGGTGGTGATCTCGACGGTGCCGGTGTCCAGGCGGCGCACCGGGTGGTTGATGCCGCGGTGGCCGAACTTGAGCTTGTAGGTCTTGCCGCCGTAGGCGAGCCCGAGCATGTGCTGGCCCATGCAGACGCCGAAGATCGGCACCTGGGGGATGAGGTTGCGTACGGTCTCGATCACGTAGGTCAGGGGCTCAGGGTCTCCGGGGCCGGGGGAGAGCAGCACGCCGTGGGGCTTGAAGGCCATAATGTCCTCGGCGTTGGTGGAGGCGGGGACGACGATGACCTCGCAGCCGCGCCGCACGAGGTGCCGCAGGATGTTCTGCTTCACGCCGAGGTCAAGCACCACCACGCGGAAACCGTACCAGGCCTGCGCCGCCTCGTCCCGGTATCCGGGCGGCCCCGCCGGCATGGGCCCCGGCGTGGGCAGCTCCAGGCTGCTCGGATCGGCGACGACATCCTCCACGTAACCGGCCGCACCCCACAGCCGAGGCTGCTCGCAGGTGACATCTTGCGCCAGGTCGCGCCCCACGTAGGCCGGCGCCTGGCGCACCTTCGCAACCAGGCTCTCCTCGCTCAGGTCCTCAGAAGAAACGGCGCCCATCTGGGCGCCGTAGGTGCGAAGGTGCTTGGTGAGCATCCGGGTGTCAATGCCCGTGATGCCCACGATGCCGTTGCGTTCCAGGTATTCCCCCAGCCCCTCGGTCGCGCGCCAGTTGCTGGGGGTCTCGTTGAACTCGCGGACGACGAAACCCGCGACCCAGGGCCGCCATGACTCCATGTCCTCAGGGTTGATCCCGTAGTTGCCCACCTCGGGGTAGGTCATCGTGACGATCTGGCCGTGATACGACGGGTCGGTCAGCACCTGCTGGTAGCCGACCATGCCGGTGTTGAAGCAGACCTCCCCGAAGGCCTCGCCACTCGCGCCGAAGTTGCAGCCGTGAAAAAACGTGCCGTCCGCGAGCGCGAGCAGCGCGGGCTGCCTCTTCCGTGCCATCTGTTCACCTCGAACGGGGTTGGGGTTTGAGTGATTATGCCACAGGACGCGATTCACTGCAAGCGCAACTCCGAGTTGCAGGCTTCGCCTGCAGGTGCGAGTTTCGAGTAACGACAAACAACACGAGGACCGCGCATGCGGGCCGTAGGCCGTTACTCGGCACTCGCCACTCGCTACTGTCGTTACTGCTGTCGCTTGACAGGGCCGCCGCAGGGCGATAGACTGAGATGAGAGGTCAACCGCGCAGATCCCGCCCAGGCGGGTAAGCCGCTATGCCGTCTCCAGCTTCCAGCTCCCAGCCTCCAGCCTCCGCCGTGCTCGGCGTCTCCGCGCCCGGGCGCTTGTGCCTGTTCGGGGAGCACCAGGATTTCCTGGGCCTCTCGGTCATCGCCTGCGCGGTGGACGTGGACATCAAGATCAGCGGCACGCCGCGCAGTGAAACCCGCTTCGTCATTGATATGCCCGACATCGGCACCCGCGACGAGTTCGACACCGCGCGCGAGGTGCCCTACCGCGAGAGACGGGACTACATCCGCTCCGCCACCAACGTGGTCAATCGCAACGGCCTTCGCTTCACCCGCGGCTACGACTGCGAGATCAGGGGCACTATCCCCATCAACGCGGGCACCTCAAGCTCCTCCGCGCTCACGGTCGCCTGGATCAGCTTCTTGTATGCCACGCAGACCGGCAAGCTGCCCGAGGACCGCGAGGTGATCGCGCGCCTGGCGCACCTGGCGGAGGTCGTTGAGTTCGCCGAGCCGGGCGGGATGATGGATCATTACACCTCCGCCCTGGGCGGGCTGCTCTACATTGACTGCTCAGTGCCGATCACCGTTGATCCGCTTCCCGCGCAGCTTGACGGCTTCGTGCTGGGCGATTCCGGCGAGCCGAAGGATACCACCGGCGCCCTGGGCGCCAGCCGAGGCTCCGTCGAGGCCGGAGTGCAGGTGCTCAGGAAGCGGATCCCGACTTTCGACATCAGGACCGCCTCTCTGGGCGAGGTCGAGCCCCACCTCGGTGAGATGTCCGAGGACAGCGCGAAGAGGATCGTGGCGAACCTGCACAACCGCGACCTCTGCCAGGAGGCCCGCCGGCTGCTGAGCCGGGCCGAGGTTGACCCCAGCGAGCTGGGCCGGCTCCTGCTCGAGCATCACAAGCACCTGCGCGAGGGCATCGGCGTGTCCACGCCCAAGCTCGACCGCTTGATTGAGGCGAGTATGAAGGCCGGCGCGCTCGGCTGCAAGGTCAACGGCTCCGGCGGCGGCGGCTGTATGTTCGCCTACGCGCCCGGCCGCCAGGAAGAGGTCAGGGAAGCGATTGACGCGGCCGGCGGACGGGGCATAATCGTCTCGATCCGTGAGGGTGCAATGATCACCAGCTAGCAGCTAGCAGCTATCAGCTAATAGCCAACAGCCAGGAGACTGGGAGATGAGCTTGCTCAGCGCCGAAGCCAGCAGACCGCTCAAGATCACCATCGGCGGCGTGCGTGGCGTGGTAGGGGACACGCTGACGCCCGAACTTCTGACGAACTTCAGCCAGGCCTTCGGCACCTACGTCGGCCCGGGCCGCGTCCTGGTGAGCCGTGATACGCGGCCCTCCGGGCGCATGGTCAGCCACTGTGTGCTGTCGGGCCTCGCCGCCACCGGCTGCGAGGTCGTTGACCTGGGCGTATGCCCCACCGCCGCCCTCCAGCTCGCGGTCAAGGACTCCGACGCGGTCGGCGGCATCGCCGTCACCGCCGGGCACAACGATGCCGACTGGAACGCGCTCAAGTTCATCCGTGCCGACGGCATCTTCCTCAACCACCACCAGGCCGAGGAGCTGCTCAACGTCTACCATCAGAAGGAGTTCACCAAGGCTGCGTGGGACGAGCTGAGGCCCGTCAGCCACGACTATGAGGCCGCTGAGAGACACCTGGAGGCCATCCGCGCCCAGCTCGATGTTGAGACCATCCGCGCGGCCGGGCTCAAGGTAGCGGTGGACTGCACCAACGGAGCGTGCTCGGATTACACGCCGGATTTCCTCACCAGCCTGGGCTGCGAGGTCTTCGCCATGAACGATGACCCCGACCTGCCCTTCCCGCACGAGCCCAAGCCCACGCCGGAGAACCTCAGTCAGCTTCAGGCGCTGGTGAGCGCCGCCGGCGCTGATGCCGGCTTCGCCCACGATGCCGACGGTGACCGGCTCGGCGTCGTGACCGAGCAGGGCGAGGCGCCGGGCGAGGAGTACACGCTGTGCCTGGCCGCTGAGATGGTCCTGGAGCGGGGCGATCCGGGCCCGGTCGTCACCAACCTCTCCACCACGATGCGCGTTGAGGCGGTGGCCCGCAAGTACGACCGCGAGGTGATACGCGCCCGCATCGGGCAGGTCTACATCGCCGAGACCGCCTTCAACCACCGCGCCGCCATCGCCGGCGAGGGCAGCGGTGGCATCGTCTTCCCGGCAATCAACTACGCCCACGACAGCATCGCGGCGCTCGTGCACATCCTGGAACTGATCGCGCGCCGGGGCACCAGGCTCTCCGAGTTGGTCGCGGACATCCCCGAGTACTACATGGTCAAGCAGACCGTGCCCTGCCCGCCGCAGCGCTCCTTCAGCGTGCTCCAGGAGTTGCGCGAGGACTTGCGGGCCGAGTGGGCCGACGAGATCAACCTCGAGGATGGCATCAAGCTCATCGGCTCCGACCGCTGGGTGCACATCCGCGTGTCTATGACCGAGCCGCGCATCTGGGTGATCTCTGAGGCGCGCGGCCCGCAGCTTGCGCGGGACCTGGCCGACCAGTACACGCGGCGCGTCAGAAGGCTCAGCTAATAGCTGATAGCTAATGGCTGTGGAAGCTCGAAGGAGACAATGATGCGCGGGATACAGAGCCTGAAGATAGGGATATCAGGTGTGCGGGCCGTCGTGGGCGAGTCGCTGACGCCCCAACTCATCGTCGGGTTCGCGGAGGCGTTCGGGACCTACCTCGGTGGCGGGGTGGTCGTGATCGGGCGTGACACCCGGCCCTCGGGGGAGATGGTGTACAACGCGCTGGTCGGCGGCCTGCTGTCCACGGGCTGCTCGGTGATTGACGTCGGCGTTTGCCCGGCGCCGACGATCGGGCACGCGGTCGTGGACCTGGCCGGCGATGGCGGCATCGCCATCACCGCCAGTCACAACCCGGCCCAGTGGAATGCGCTCAAGTTCCTGCGCGCCGACGGCGTGTTCCTCAACAGCTACCAGGGCGAGGAGCTGCTCAACGTCTACCACCAGGGCGCCTTCGCGCTCCAGCCGGCCGGCTCTCTCGGACGCGTGGTCCGCGACGAGGGCGCCATCAACCGGCACCTGGCGAAGGTGATGGCCGCAACCGACCGCAAGGCCATCGCCGCGCTGCATCCTCGGGTCGTCGTGGATAGTTGCAATGGCTCCGGCTCGGTCATCACGCGCGGACTGCTTGAGAAGATGGGCTGCGAGGTCATCGCCATCAACGATGTCCCCGACGGTCACTTCCCCCGCGATCCGGAGCCCATCCCCGAGAACCTGGGCCAGCTCGGCGAGGCGGTGACCGAGCACGGCGCCGACCTGGGCTTTGCCCAGGACACCGACGCCGACCGCCTGGCGATTGTCTCGGCCGACGGTGAGCCCATCGGCGAGGAGTTCTCGCTCGCATTCGCCTGCGACGTGATGGCCGCCGAGCGCAGCGGCGTGCTGGTGACTAACCTGTCAACCAGCCGCATGATTGACGAGGTTGCCCAGAGGCACGATTGCCGCGTGGTGCGCACGAAGGTGGGCGAGGTCAGCGTGGTGGAGGCGATGATCGCTGAGCAGGCCATCGGCGGCGGCGAGGGTAACGGCGGCGTGATTGACCCCACTCTGCACTACTGCCGCGACAACCTCGCGGCCATGGCGCTGATCCTGAAGGGGCTGGCGACGAAGCAATGCAGCGTCAAGGAGTGGGCCGAGAGCTTCCAGCCCAGCGCCATCGTCAAGGACAAGGTACCCTGCCCGGCCGCCAGTATACAGACCGTGCTCCTGGCTCTCCAGCGCAAGTACGCCGATGAGGACCTCGATCTGACGGAGGGAGTCAAGGTGCTCTGGCCGGACGCCTGGCTGCACGCCAGGCCAAGCGGTACCGAACCCATCATCCGGGTGATCGCCGAGGCTGACGACCAGCCCACCGCGCGCCGCATTTGCAGCGACGCCATCGCCGTCATCCGCGAGGTGATCGGCTGAGCACCCGGCATGGAATGGGGGACAGGCATCCCGCCCAGGCGGGATGACTGTCCCCCTCCCTGCGCTCGGCGCGATGAAGCCGGGCTCCACGTTGTTGGCCGCCCTACTTCACCTCGATCTCTATCTCCCCGCAAGTGGCGATGGTGTGATGGACCGGACAGGTGTGCGCCACCTTGAGGAATGCCGCCTTCCGGCGCTCGTCCCACTCGCCGGGCACCTCGACGACGGCCTTGATGCCCTCGCAGAGCGGATCGCCCGTCTCCCACTCGCCCGTCATAGTCACCTTGATCTCGCCGCAGTCCAAGTTGTGGGTGTCGCAGAACTTGCCCAGCATCGCGCCGATGCACATCCCCAGCGAGCTGAGGAACAGCTCGACCGGGTTCATAGTCACATCGTCGGCTGGCTTGTTCGGGCCGAACTTGATGGACAGCTCGGTGCCGGTGTCGCATTTGGCCGATATCACGGGATCGCCGGCAGTAACGGTTATTCGCATCGAGTCGTCTGCCTCCTGGGGTAGAGCTGATGTCCTCGCAACACAGATTTCCTCGCCCGGATGGCCGACACCTCCCTGATGCGCCTTCGTGAGCCGCTCCCTTTACAGCGTCTTTCGCGCCGTGATATAATCGCCCGCGGAACCGGAACCATGCGCGTACTGGGGATTGACACAGGACTTGCGGCCACGGGTTACGGCGTGATCGAGGCGACCGGCGGCGTTTGCCGCCTGGTGGAGGGAGGGGTTATTGAGACCGCCGCCTCAGAAGCGCTTACGGCGCGACTGAGCCGAATCCACGCGGCCATCGGGCAGGTTATTGAGGACTTCAGCCCGGAGCAGGTTGTTGTCGAGGACCTCTACGCGAAGTATCGTCACCCGCGCACCGCGATAATGATGGGACACGCGCGTGGCGTGATACTGTTGGCGGCGGCCGAGCGCGGGCTGGCGGTGGAGAGCTACCAGGCCTCGCTGGTGAAGAGGGCGCTGACCGGCAGTGGGCGCGCCTCCAAGCAGCAGGTGCGGCGGATGGTGGCCCAGGTGTTGCGGCTGCCCGAGCCCCCGTCGCCCGACCACGTGGGCGACGCGCTGGCGCTCGCGATCTGCCACGCCAACCCCGCACGAGCAGGTAAGGACCTCCCGCCTGCCGTGGCCCGTGCCATCGCCCAGGCGAAAGGTGAGAGACGATGATCCGGCGCATCCGGGGCGAGCTGGTGGGCGTGCGCGATGGCGCGGTGGTAGTTGACGTCAACGGCCTCGGCTACGAGGTCCTGGTATCGGGAATGCTGGCCGAGCGACTGCGCGATCGCGGCGTGGGCAGCCAGGTGGAGCTGGCCACCTACTACTGCGAGCGGGGCGGGCCGGGCGGCGCCATCCCGATGCTCGTGGGCTTTGAGAGCGAGGCAGTGCGGGAGTTCTTCGAGCTTCTGCTCAGTGTGCACCAACTCGGGCCGATCGGGGCCGTCAAGGCGATGGCCCTGCCCGTGGGAACCATCGCGCGCGCCATCGAGCTCAGCGACACCAAGACGCTGGAGACCTTGCCGGGCGTCGGCAAGCAGCGCGCCCGTGACATGGTCTCGAAGCTCCAGGGGAAGGTGGGCCGCTTCGTGGCCGAGGAGCTGGAGCCCGGCGCGGAGGCCGTCGGCGATGAGCTGGCGATGGAGGCGCTCGAGATCCTCGCGCAGATAGGCGTGTCCCGCGGCGACGCGCTCAGGCGCATCCAGCAGGTGCGTCAGGCCGAGCCGGAGATCGAGACGGTTGACGAGATCGTGCGAGCTGTATTCCGCCGCAAGTGAGCTAACGGCGGACAATGGGCAAAGCAGCCTGTCCGAAAGCGCGACGTGGCCTCATTCTGCGCGAATGATCGAGGATGGGAGGGGAAGTGAAATGAGAGTTGCACTTTCGCTGGCCGCCGCGGCGCTGGCGCTGCCGGCGCTGGGCGGCGAGATCCTGCTGCAGGGCGATGATCCGCTGGCGGTGGTGGCCTCGAACCCCAACCGGGCCTCGATGGCCGCAGGCGAGACGGCGCAGGGAGGCCCCGATGCGGGACTGCCCGGCGATAGGTCGTACTATCGGATCTCGGTGACCGACGTGGGCAAGCGCTTCTACGCGACACCGGACCACATCAGCCTGCTCGTGGACACCACCGGCGCCCGGGGGGAGCTGACCATCGAGGTGGGCGTCTACATGGGCACCTACGGCTCCCGCAACGGGGAGGTGCTCTGGGATGGCCAGAAGATCCTGGACGTGAACGCCTACGGGCGTGGCAACGAGCGGGTGGAGACGCTGACGCACGTGGTGACGCCCGAGCCCGCCGTGCACGAGCTGCGCATCGCCGACCGCCACGGCGAGGGGACCTACATCACCATTGACGCCATCCGGCTGTCGGCCGAGGGGGAATTGAGGCTGCTCGATGGCGACGGGCTGGCGATCGAGCTGACCTCGCCGTCGCTGGCACCAGACGAGGCGGAGGCGATGGCGGCAGAGCTTGATGGGCTGGCGGACCTGGCGGCGTTCACAGACGACACGGCGTGGCACGCCACGGAGAACTTCCCGGTGCCGACGTGGGACGCGCGAGCCGCGTTCGACGGCGATCCGGAGGATGGCGACTACTGGGCCGGCGGCACGCCGGCACCACATGCGATCATGGTCAACTACGCGGAGCCGATCAGCTTCGATACGAATCGCGTCCTGTGGATGGGCGAGAACCGGGCCGTGGTCTACGGCCTGGAGGCCTGGGACGCAGACAAGGAGCGCTGGAACCTGGTCTATCACGATCCGCACAACCTGCGGGAGCGGCCGGTCTACGTGTTCGAGCCAGTGACGACGACCCGAATCCGGTTCACCATGCTGGAGCTGACCGGCCAGCAGCGGGTGCTGATGAAGGCCTTCCAGCTGTATGACCGTGCGGGAGGTGGCGGGCAATGAGGAGCCTGGCGACGCTCGTCCCTGTCATGGTGATCGCATCGGTCAGCGTGGCCGGGGAGCTGCCCGGCCCGTGGGGCGCGACCGCGTCGAGCAACGCGCATGAGGCGGGGCTGGCGATTGATGGCGATCCGCTGACCGCCTGGCGCAGTGACGGCCCGCAGACCACGGGCGACTTCCTGCAGATCGACCTGGGCGCGCCGCGCGTCGTCCAGCAGGTGCGAGTGGTCACTGGCCGGCGCTACGCGTCGGACTTCGCGCGCGGGCTGGGCGTCAGCGTGCAGGCGGGGGGGCAGGGCTTCGAGCGCGTGTCCGCGGTGGAGAACCTGCGGCGGCAGGAGCTGCACCTGCGCTTCAACCCGAGGGTCGCGCAGCAGCTTCGCCTGGAGTTGACGGACTCGGCGGGCTATCACTGGGCGGTGGCGGAGGTGGGGATCAAGGGCGCGGAGGATCCGGCGGCGCTCAATGAGCGAGATGCGGTGGTCATCGCCGAGGACGCGCCGCCCATCGTGCGGTTCGCGGCCGAGGACCTGCGCGACTATCTGTCCGAGGCGACCGGGAGCTACCTTTCGCTGGTGACGGAGGACGATGCCGCCGACTTCCCGGGCACGAAGTACGCCGTGGGACGCAACGGCCTGACGGAGCGCCATCTCGGCGACCTGGATGGCCGCCACGACGAGGCGATCCTGCTGCGGACGGTGGACGACACGGTGGTGATTGCCGGCAACAGCGCGCGCGCGGACGCCTACGCGGCATACCGGCTGCTGCACCGGCTGGGCGTGCGGTGGTACACGCCGGGCGACTGGGGCGAGCATGTGCCGCGGCTGGAGGCCATCGCCCTGACGGGCCTGGAGGTGGTGCGCGATCCGTCGATCCCGATCCGGTGGATGAGCTCGGTGCGCGACAGCCACATCGAAGAGGACGTCACGTGGGCGATCCGCAACTGCCTGAGCTGGGTGACGCAGTCGAGGATGCACTACTTCGAGGAGCGGACCGGCATCTCCTGGACGCCGGCAATGCTGGACTGGCCCTACGGCTACTACCCGCACAGCTTCCAGCGCATCGTGCCCGCGAGCGTGCTGGAGCAGCACCCGGACATGCGGCCGATGTTCGAGGGCGAGCGCATGCTCTACGAGGGCAAGCGCGACAACTTCTGCACCTCCTCGCCGGAGGCGGCGGATGTGGTGGCGCAGAAAGCGCTGGCGTGGTTCCGGGCCAATCCGCAGAGCCGCTCGTTCTCCATCTGCCCGCAGGACGGTGCGCGTTGGTGTGAGTGCGAGCGCTGCCGGGCGCTGGATGAGCCCCTGGTCATGGAGAACTTCAGCCGCAAGGACATGCGCAACGTCAGCGACCGCTTCTTTACCTTCCTGAACCAGGTGGCGGAGCGGGTAACGGCGGAGTTCCCGGACCGCACGATCACCACCATCGCCTACGCCAACTGGCACCAGCCGCCGCGGTTTGACGTGCATCCCAACGTCCTGGTGAACGTCTGCCAGTACGGCTGCAGCGCGCACGCGGCCAATGACCCGGACTGTGAGACCAACCACGAGATGGCACGGCGGATGCAGGGCTGGCGCGAGCGTACGACGCTGCTGGGCGTGTATGACTACGTGCTGCTGAACATCAGAGCGCCGCGAACGCCGCACCCCTATGGTCGCAGCGTGCCGCGTGAGGTCCAATGGCTGGCGAACGACTTGGACATCACGAGCTGGTGGAGCGAGACCGCCGGTGGCCTCTGGCAGTGGAGCCCAGCCCCGTTCTGGCTCGCCTTCCAGATGGCGTGGGACGCGAGCCAGGATCCGGAGGCGCTGCTGGAGGAGCTTTACGCGAACTACTACGGCCCCGCCGCGGAGGGGGCGCGGGAGTACTGGGAGATCATGGAGCGGCGGGTGCACGAGGATGGGGTGCACTACGGCAGCTACAACAACCGGCCGAGCGCGGAGATGTTCACGCCGGAGACCATCGAGGCGCTGGAGTCGGCGCTAGCGCGCGCGGAGGCGCAGGCCCCGGCGGGGAGCGTCTACGCCCGGCGCGTGGGAATGCTGCGGGAGTCCCTGGAGTTCGTGAAGGGCTATCCGATGGAGGAGGACTGAGGAGCGCGCGGTCGTGCCGCGGCGAGCTATGAGCCGTCTGTCGTTAGTCGGAAGTCGGATGTCGGGGCAAACGCAATGGGCACAGAGCAATCGGCAGACGACAGTGAGCGGATAGTGTCCGGCCAGCCCCAGGACGAGGATGAGGCGCTGGGCCTGGCGCTGCGCCCCAGGACCCTGGAGGAGTACGACGTCGGCCAGCGGCGGCTGGTGGACAGCCTGCGTGTGTCCATTGACGCCGCCCGGGGCCGCGGCGACGTGCTCGAGCACGTGCTCTTCGACGGCCCGCCGGGCCTGGGCAAGACCACCCTCGCCCACATCATCGCCAACGAGATGGGCGGCCAGCTCCATCAGACCTCCGGCCCGGCGCTGGAGCGGGCGTCCGACCTGGTGGGGATCCTCACCAACGTCGAGCGCGGCGACATCTTCTTCATTGACGAGATACACCGGCTGCCGCGCGTGGTCGAGGAGTACCTTTACTCGGCGATGGAGGACTTCCGCATAGACTTCGTGGTGGATCGCGGCCCCTACGCCAAGACCATCCCGCTGGATCTGGCGCCCTTCACGCTGGTGGGCGCGACCACTCGGGCGGGCCTGCTCACCCCGCCGATGCGCAACCGCTTCGGTATGTTCCATCACCTGGAGTTTTACACTCCCGAGCAGCTTGAGAAGATCGTCAGCCGCTCGGCGGCCCTCCTGGAGGTGGAGCTTGACGAGGCCGGCGCGCGGCAGATCGCGAGGCGCTCGCGGGGCACAGCGCGCGTCGTCAACCGCCTGCTCCGGCGCGTGCGCGACTTCGCCGAGGTCAAGGCCGACGGGCGCATCGCTGAGGAAGTGGCGTGCGACGCGCTGGAGGCGCTGGGGGTTGACGAAGAGGGGCTCGACGAGCTGGATCGCAAGTACCTGCGCGCCATCATAGACTACTACGAGGGCGGGCCGGCCGGTGTCAATGCTCTGGCCGCCGCGTTGGGCGAGGAGAGCGACACGCTGGAGGACGTGGTCGAGCCCTACCTGCTCAAGATCGGCTTCGTCATCCGCACCTCACGGGGGCGCATCGCAACCCAGCGCGCCTACGATCACCTGGGCATTGACGGGCCGGCGCCGCAGCCCCCGGCCCCGCAGGAGAACCTTCCCCTTCGGTAGGAGCGG